>JAJVIP010000008.1 GCA_022072025.1 Elusimicrobiota bacterium | reverse complement strand
TCAAATTCATCGTATCCGAACTCGTGATGGTCTTCGTGAAATCGTTCGCGCTCGACACTTGCAAGGTGTAGAAGTCATCATCCAACGTCACTTGGTTCCACTGGGCCGTGAGTGTTGTGCTCGTCGCATCCGTGTAGTCCAACCCGGTCGGCGCGATCGCACTCTTGGTTACGGTCGTACCAAGTACCAAGTACAAAGTACCGACCTCATTATGATTCACCGCTTTCACCCGCGCGTAGTAGGTCACATCCGCCCGGAGCCCTGTGAAGCTCGCATTTAAGTTGTAGGTGATCGAGCTCTGGTTCTCTCCGTAGCTGTTCGGGAAGGCGGCGGTCGAAATCTCCGCCACGTACTTCGTGATCAAATCAGGATTGGTCGCTCTCGACCAGGAGAAGGTGATTGACGAGAAGTTCACCGCCGTCCACGTGCTCGCCAACGTCTGTGGAATCTCCGCCAACGTCGCCGTCGATACTTCTTGCGTCGTCCACGAGCCCGTGCTTCCGTTCACCACCACCCGCACCCGCGCGTAGTAGGTGGTGTTCACTTGCAAGGGTGACAACAGGCCCACTGTCGCGCTCAAATTCATCGTATCCGAACTCGTGATCGTCTTCGAGAAATCGTTCGCGCTCGACACTTGCAGCGTATAGAAATCATCTTCCGCGGTGGCCGGGTTCCACTCGGCCGTGAGCGTTGTGCTCGACGCCGCCAGGTACTGGAGGCCGCTTGGCGACCCCACATCCTTCGTCACCGTGCTCCCTAGAACCAGGTAATCCGTGCTGACTTCATTGTGGTTCACCGCCTTCACCCGCGCGTAGTAGGTCACCGCGGGGCGGAGCCCGGTAAAGCTCACGTTTAGGTTATAGGTGATGGAACTCTGGTTCTCGCCGTAGCTGTTCGGGAAGGCTTCGGTCGAAATCTCCGCCACATATTTCGTGATGAACTCTGGGTTGTTCCCATTCGTCCACGCGAAGGTGAGAGATGAGAAGTTCACCACGGTCCAGGTCGAAGCCACCGTGAGCGGAACCTCCGCCAAGGTCGCCGTTGACACTTCCTCGCTTGTAAACGAACTGCTCGAAGTGTTCACCACGCTCGCCACGCGCGCGAAGTAGGTGGTGTTGGCAGACAAATCGGCGATGGTCGCGAAAGCGTTCAAGGTCACCGAACTCAATTGATTCGTGAAATCATTCGCGCTCGTGCTCAACTGCAAGTGATAGCTGTCCGGTGTTGGAATGAAGGCGTTCCAACCCGCGGTTAAAGACGCGCTGGTCGCGTCCGTGTAATGAAGGCCAGTTGGAATCCCAAAATTCCAGTTCGTGTTGTTCCCCAAATCTCGACTCGAAGCGTCCGCCGTCATGGTGAGGCCGCCATTCACGCTCGCGTTCGAATCTCTTACTCCACGCAATCCCACCAACGTTTGACTTGATCCCGTGTAGCTAAAGTACCAGGTGGTTCCACTGGCCCCGCTCGAGAGTACGGAAATATTTCTCCATTCCACCATGTTGGTGACATATTGCGTGGTGCCGGATGTGAATTGCAGAGTACTCCCAGCGGTTAATGCGCGTAAGCCGTAGAACGTCGTAGAACCAGACAGTCTATGGACCATAGACAATGCACTATAGACTGTCACCGTCGAACCTCCCGCGTTGAACGCGCCCCCGCTCCGGCTCCAATCTCCGTTCACAGTCATCGCGGAGGTGCCGAGATTGACGGTTCCGTCCGTCTGAACGAAGTTGGTCGAGATACTCAACGCATAACTTTGGGTGTCGTACACGCCTGTCGATATGATTAGGGATTGATAAACGGTGTTATCGGCCCCCTGATTGAAAGTCCCGGTGCCGTTGATGACTAGATATTGGTAAGCCCAATTCTTGAGTGTATGCGTTTGATTCCCCACATAAGTCACGCTGCTTCCGGATTGGAGAATGGGTGTTGTTACAGTTTCACCGCCCTGCAACTGAAGATTTCCAACGGGTTGGATTGTGAACTGATCGTTAACGGTTAAGTCAAAGCCATTCAAAGACAGCGTTCCGGCAACCACCACAAAATCCTGTCCTGAGTTATTAAATCCTGTCGTGGCGGTGGTAGACAGAACAACAATCCCACCCGACTTATTGATCGTGAATGTGCCTCCGGGTAAATCGCCGTTGCCCGATGCTGTTCCATAGAGCGCAACAGCTTGGGTTCCAGCGCCGTTCAACGTGATAGACCCGGCGGTGTTGACGATGGCCGAATCATATGAAGTCAGATTTCCTGCCACATCAACCGCGCCCGTAATGTTCTCAAGCGAATAAAATGCCAAATCGCCGTTGACATCCAGGGTTCCCGTAATTGAATAATCGGCATTGCCAAACCCATTAAACTGAACGTCTTCAAAAGGTGCGGCGCCCGAATTAATGGTGGAAGTTCCGTCACCGTTGTTTCTGAATATGATAGTGGCGTTACTCAGATCGACCGTTCCCTGCGAATAATCCCACAACGTTGTATTGAACCCGTTAACAGGCAAGTCGCCTTGGAATGTGATCGTTCCACTCGGTTTGTTAATTTTGACCCCGGGAATATTTCCTCCCACGCCCCCGTCACTTACCAATTGATCTCCGTCGCCATCATATTCCACGATCACAGGCGTATTGAAATTCGTATCCGTCGAAAGAAGATCGCCTGCCAATGTAATCGCCCCGGAAAATAGATCTTCGATCTGTGTAATCGTGAGATCCCCATTGACATCCATCGTTCCAGAGATCGTTAAATCAGCATTTCCATGCGTGAGAGCGATCATCACGTTATTGAAGTGAGACGAACCAGGCGTGGCAACACCGTTAATATTGCCCCAATTTAATCTCAACGTTCCTGAATTATGGACAAATGATCCTCCCGATATGGTGAAGTTATTGGCTTGTTGCCATTCTCCACTCGTACTGGTAAATGTTCCGCCAGTTAGAGTAAAAATCCCATTCACAACAAGGGTCGTGGTAGAACCATTAAACTTACCGTCGGACTGTATATAACCACCCACCGTTAAGGTGCTGGAATTCTGATCAAACACGCCGCCGCCGATTGACATGGTGTTTGTGACGGTGAAGTTCTTATTGAGATATATCGTCCCGGTGTACTCGGGTGTCACCGACAGTGCCGCCACTGTGCCTTGGAATGAGGCGTCAACTGTCGACACATGCACGCTGTTGCCGTCAAACACAACCGTGTGCGTGCTCTTGGGCGCATCCGCCACGCCGGGACCGCCGGAGAAGAGCGCCCAATTCCCAGGCGTCGACCAATCGCTCGGCGACGGCGCCACCCAATAACGAATGCCCTGGTCTCCAAACTGCCAATTGGTGTTGTTGCCAAGGTTCACACTGCCTTCCGCAAACATGATTTTCCCGCCGTTGGGACTTGCGTTGGAATCCCTCACTCCGCGCAACGCCACCAGCGTTTGGCTGGAACCGGTGTACGAGAAGTACCAGGTTGTTCCGCTCGCGCCGCTTGAGAGAACCGATATGTCTCGCCACTCCACCATGTTCGTCACATAATTCGTCGTACCAAGTACGAAGTACAAAGTACTTCCTTGTGTGACAGCGCGCATTCCGTAAAAAGTCGTAGAACCGGTCAAATATTGCGAGCTTGCTCCGCTGAAGGTCACCGTGCTGTTCACGGTGGACACTTCGCCGTTGCTCTTCGTCCAATCGCCGCTTAAATCCAGATTGTTCGACACGGTTAATGTGCCGGGGGTGTTGATCGTTATGTTGTGGAAGGAATCATTGGCGTTCACAGATCCCGTGCCCGCAAACGTCACCGTGCTGGTTCTCTTCGTGAACGCGCCCGCGCCCGTGTCACTCCATCCAACGGTTGTAATGTTGTAGGTGCTGGCCGACACGTCCAACGTTCCCGCGGTTAAGGTGATGGTGCCGCTGGAAGAAAGCGCATCGTTCATCGACCAGGTCGCGCCGCCGTTTAACGTCAGATTGTTGAACGGCTCTCCGCCAGAAAGAAGATTCTGCGTGCCGGAAGAACCATCCAACACCACGGTTCCGCTGTGAGTGAGTTTTCCGCCGTTGTTGTACCAGCTGGAGGACACATTGATTTGATTGGCCCCAGCCTCCAATTTCCCGGCGTTGATGGTGAGACTGCCGTTGACATCCAGATTTCCGGAGAGCGTGTGGGTCGATCGCCATGTTCCTGGTTGGTTGCCGGCGGCCAGTGCAGCGATTTCTCCAGCCGACAGCGCGCGATTGTAGATGCGGACGTCGTCGATAGCTCCATCAAAATCTCGATTGCCATAAAGAGCGTCTCGTCCAATATCGATATATCCATTCAAGGTCTGACTGATATGAGCAATGCCATTGGTTCCGGAAGTAAGAACTCCCCCATCACCGACATAAGCGACCGCCTGAGTTGGGTCAATCGTCACAGCAACAAAAACCCAGCGATCTGTTGGAATCGTGGGACCACCAGTCCAACCCCAAGTTGCTGCAGCGTTATTATTCCAAGTGTAGCTCAACTTATTAGTGTCGTTTTGATAGCTGATTCCTATGGATTGGGGTTCGTTACGTGAAAAAACGATTCCTGTGTAATTGCCTTTACGAACGCCATACACCCAAGCTGCAAAAGTGATTTTATCGGTTGTGATATTAAGCGGGGGCAAACGTACAAAATCATCCACGCCATCAAAATTCAACGCACTGACATTGTTAAATCTTGTGACAGTGGATCCCACAACCCAATCCGAATTCACATCCATGCCTTGCAGAGACCCGTTGTTTCCATATCCAGAGGAATCTAAGGCGGTTGCGGAACCGGTGGAATCATCCAGTTTCCAGTATCCCACCAGTCCATCGTTGATGATGAGATCATTAAAGGTCGGCGTCCCAGACACATCCACCGTGTGCTGACCCCCTCCCGCCAACATCACGCGGCCGTTGTTGTGATTGAATGTGCCACTGGTGAAAAGCGCAGAGCTCGATATCTTCAGCAGATCGGTCGTCGATGTGAAGGCTCCGCCAGAAAGTGAGAAGTTTCCGCTCACCGAGATCGGTTTGTCGCCTCCGGTGAACGTCCCTCCTATTATATGGGCGCGGCCCAATGTCATCGTGCTGGTTCCTTGGTTGAATGTGCCGGCGCTCAACGTGAACGTCCCGGAGGAGATGAAATTGTTCAGCGTTCCACCAAAGGTGCCACCCGCTTTGTTCAGGTGAAAGTGATAGTAGGGCTGGCTGTTGGCGTTGGTCACCGTTTGATTCTGTGTTCCCGTGAATTGAACAGTGGAGGTGTTCACATTGAAGCTGCCGCCCGTGAGTGTTAAGTTGCCGTTCAAGGTCACCACACTGGTTCCAAGATTGATGGTTCCGGTGTTTTGGCTCAAGGCACTCGACACAGTGATGTCGTAACTCTGTGTATTGAGAATTCCGCCGTAACCGTTGATTGTGATCGTGGCCACGGTTACAGTCGTGTTCACGTTGCAGGTGCCGTTTCGTCCACCCGTTCCATCAAACACCACCACATGCTGAGCTTCCGGCACGCCGCCCGACGCCGGACCTCCACTCGAGGTGGACCAATTGTTGGCATCGCTCCAATTCCCGGCACCCGTGGCGATCCAATATCTGATCCCCAAATCTGGGAACAACCAGTTCGTGTTGTTGCCCAAGTCCACACCGCCCAATGAGTTGTTGATGGTCACGCCCATTGAAGCGCTTGAATAACTCACATTCACATAGCTCACCGTGTTGGTCGAGGTGTTGTTCAAGTACCACACCGCATTCGTTGGATTGCTCGACCCCACCACAATCGGGTTGCCCACCGTCCCCGCCAAATTAAACCTCGACACCGTGAAGGTCGACCCCGCCAAAAACTGCAGCGCCGCGCCGGTCGACACATTGAAGTTGCCGCTCACATTCAAAGCAGAAGTGGTGACAAACAAATCATTCGCCGTCCCCGTCGCTTGAACAACCAAGTTGGAATAATAGGTGGTGAAACGCGTCAAGGTGTAAGTGCTCACCACCGCATCCGCGTTGCCCACAAACATGACGGTGGAGGAGGAATGGAACACTTTGCTTCCAAAGGTGACCCGTTCAACCCCCTGAAGTTTCATGGTCCCTGAAGAGGCGATGGCCAACACCCCGTTCACCGCTAAGGTGGAACCGTTCAGAGAAAGTGTTCCCGTGGCAATCGTGACATCTTGCCCCGAAGCATTCCAATCCGCATTGGAAAGAAGTGTCAGGGTTCCGCTGGATTTGTTGATCGTAATATCCCCGTCGGGTTCATTGCCGCCTTGGTCGAGGTAGGTTTGGTCGTTACCGCCAGTGAAAATTATCATGCCAGTTCCGCCTTTACCACTTGCTCCAATTATAAGGTTCTCTTGAATTTCCCAGGTGCCGTTGATTCCACCGTCAGTTTGGGTCAGAGAATTAGTCACAATAACCGTGTCACCTGAGGCGGTCGCAACAATCGAAGGTTGGCCAGAAGTAGCTTGGGCATTAATTATCACGTTGTTTAACGTCAAGCTCCCGTCAACATCAACTGAAAATATTGTGGAATTGGAACAACAGTGTGTATCTCTTGGATCAAATTCCACTGTCCCTCCGTTGGGTGTGAAATTGGCTCCGTTAGCAACAGTAAAGATGGTTTGGTCAGGTGGATTAGAGAGCGTTGGACCAATCGTTAATGTGCCTGTAGGAGCTATAAATGTGCCTAAAGTCAATGTTAATGATCCGACACTAAGCGCAGTTGTACCAACTTCAGGCGAGACTGTATTATTGGTATTAATTTCTATATATGGGCCTATTCCTCCAGATGAATAGGTATAGGTCTGATCACTTGAACCGTTCAATGTTACTGTTCCATCTCCACCATTGGCACTGGAACCAATGATGAGACCACCTTGAACTTCCCAGGTGCCGTTGATTCCACCGTCAGTTTGGGTCAGGGAATTAGTCACAATAACCGTGTCACCTGAGGCGGTCGCAACAATCGAGGGTTGGCCAGAAGTAGCTTGGGCATTAATTATCACGTTGTTTAACGTCAAGCTCCCGTCAACATCAACTGAAAATATTGTGGAATTGGAACAACAGTGTGTATCTCTTGGATCAAATTCCACTGTCCCTCCGTTGGGTGTGAAATTGGCTCCGTTAGCAACAGTAAAGATGGTTTGGTCAGGTGGATTAGAGAGCGTTGGACCAATCGTTAGTGTGCCTGAGGTGGCTGTAAACGTTCCACCCAAAAGATCGAAATTTCCGTTGATATCAAGAGTGGTAGTTGACCCAATAAATTCTCCTGAAGACTGCCTATAGCTGCCGACTGTCAACGTACTGGTCCACTGGTTGAACACACCATTCATAAGCGTCAAGGCATTCGTGACGGTGAAGTTTTTGTTGAGGTAGATGGCGCCGGTGTAGCCGCCGGTCACCGTCATCGACGCGACTGTTCCGGCGAATGAAGCGTCCACCGTCGAAGGCTGCACGCTGTAGCCGTCGAAGACCACGGTGTGGGTTGACTTGGGCACCTGCGCCCCGCCGAAGCCGCCGCTCGTGTTGGACCAGTTGGCGGAATTGGACCAGAGGCCCGGCGCGCTTGCCACCCAGTATCGCACACCGGTGTCGGGGCCTTGCAGAAAATCCCAGTTGGTGTTGTTGCCCAGGTCGGTGGAGGTGCCGTCATAGGCGCGCATGGTGTATCCGCCATTCGCCGCGGCGTTCGAATCCCGCACGCGCAGATTGGTCAGGGTTTGGCTCGAACCTTTGTAGCTGAAGTACCACGTCGTCCCG
>JAJVIP010000007.1:213280-270252 GCA_022072025.1 Elusimicrobiota bacterium | reverse complement strand
TTTCCCTGGACAACAAAAACCAAATCCTCGAATTGGATCGAAACGTTCAAACCGGCGAACTGTCTAACGCCAAACCCTACATCATAGATGGGACCCTAATCCCTGGGTTGGACAAGAGGAGCAAGAGGAAGAAATGGGAAATCCAGAGCGCCCCAACCGTCATTGTTGATGGAGAAAAAATGTGGGTGATGGTTTACTTGGAGAAAAAACTCCAAATCCTTGAATTAACATCGCAATCAGTGGATTCGCCAGGTGCAGAGATTAGAGGCGATTTTCAACCGAACGCGCGAAGCGCTTCACCCTCGTCCGCAGGCCCTTCCGCTCCGACCGTCAGTCCACCCGATTCCTTTCTCGATAAATTAATTACCCTTCTGAATCAGGCTCTTGACAGGTTGCAGCAAACAGGCGAAGCCGCGGCCGGCGCGGTTGCAACATCGGTTTCAAAAGGGGTGGTTGCCAGCAAGCGGGTCTACTATCCGCTCGATGTGGATAAACTCTCCGCAATGGGGTCAAATGCCATTCAGTCTGTAGAAGATGATATTGGCGCACCAGTTTTGTCTGTGGCTGTCAGTCCCAATGGAGAATACTTGGCGGTCGGTACCGCGCAAATTTGGACAGCTCGTAATAATACACGGCAGGAAATTCCCGGCAGAATTGTGATGTTTCAACGTTCTGATGGAAACCTGATCAAAGTGAAAGAATTTGTCAGTCATAAGGGAGATGTTAACTCGGTCGCTTTTAGTCCCACAGGGGATCGCATCTTGTCGGGCAGTGACGACAGCACTCTCAAACTGTGGGATGTGACGGCAACACCCGATGCTCAGAATGTGGTTCATGATTCTCTCAAAACCTTTAAAGGACATACTTATGCGGTCATGTCTGTTGCCTTTAGTCCCAAAGGGGACCGCCTGGTGTCGGGAAGCCTCGATTGGTCCCTCAAACTTTGGGACATCAATGCCACATCCGTAAATGGCGATGTTTCGGATTTCCTGGTGTCCTTTGAAAGCCAAGCAGATATTACGGCTGTTGCATTCAGCCCGAATGGAGACCGTATCGTTTCAGGAAGTGAAGATGGCACCCTCAAGCTGTGGAATGCATCGGCATCACTCGATGCTAAAAGTGTTGTTTCTGAACCCTTGGCCAAGTTTATAGGGCACTCCGATAAAATTAATTCCGTTGTCTTTAATCCAAAGGGGGATCGCATCGCCTCGGGAAGCATTGATAAGACCATCATGATGTGGGATGCTAAACCCGCGAAGGTTGAGGTTACTCAGCCTCTGGTGTCCTTTCATGAGCACTTGAATAATGTTAACTCTGTTGCCTTTCACCCCCATGGGGATATTCTTGTTTCAGGAAGTGAAGACGGAAGGCTAAAGCTGTGGGATGCCTTGGCACAACCAGATGCAAGGGGTATCGTTTCTAAGTCTTTGGCAACCTTTGAAGGACATAGAGCGACGGTTTGGTCCGCTATTTTTGATCCTGAGGGAAAACACATTTTATCTGGCGGAATGGACAGAACGGTTCGACAATGGACCCTCCCCACTTTATCAACACCCATGGAGTTGCCAATTATTCCGATGAGGGGTGAAAATGCTCTGGGTTTGGCCCAACCACCTCTCCCTCACAACAGTCTTCGTCTTCTGGAAAATTTGCTGGTGTTCTTGACTGCGATGAAAACAAAAATTCAACGTCCCTTGCCCCCTCCTTCCGGTGATGCAAACGAGGTGGATGTGGCTCCCTCGAGCGGATTTTTCTTTTTTCCTGTGATGGGTGACTTGCCTATTGAATTGTTGTTGGTGGGAGTTGTGATTTTATATGGCCCCGGACTCTTACGAATCTTCAACCAATGGAGCCGTCTATGGCGGAGGGGGCCGGTTTTTTCGCAATCCTCATGGCCGGAGATAGAACCTCATGGACTTGAAGATTGGGGCGCTTTGTCCTTTGAGCGGCAGCTCGCCAGTCCAAAACCCTCCCAACAATTAATGATTGTTCAGGTGAACAATCGAACGGATGTTGAGAAAACCATTCAAGCCCATGAGAAAATGAAAGAAGAACAGAGAAAAAAACAGGCCTTGGTAATGGTGGGCCCGGAAGAGTTGACGGCCCAGGTGGGAGATCATTTACTGATCGACCAACGTCAATTGCTAGACAATGGCGGAGATCTTTCACTTTCCAGTGTCATTCAAACCGCATTGATGAGTCCGAGTCAATCTCTGGAGTCTTTTAAAAAAGCATTTGCCGGCGGGGACCTTGAAATTGTTCTTTCTATTCGTGACGCCCACTGGACTGTGGGCGAAGCTGTTCAATGGAAGGGTCGCCTTTACAACATGGAAAGCATACCACTCAAAATTTTCTTACGAGAAACTTTGGTCCAATGGTTTCTTGACAATCCCTCCAAACCTCAAACTTTGGATCAATTCTTCAAATCCCTCAAAGCCTCTGCCTTGGCAGCGTAATCCGGTGAAGCGGATTAATTAGCCCCAATGCGGTTTAGTTAAGAAAAATTCATTAGACACAAATCGTCGCCCCGGCCAAAAGATCGCCGGGGCGACAGCGTGTTGTGCACGTTTCACGCCTTTAGGTACGATTCGCCTGAATCATTTCGGTTAGGAAGATTTTGGGAGGGGCGGCGGGATGCCGATTTTTTTAAGAGCTTCAGCGATGGTGGATTGCGCCTCCGCGTCGGCTGTTTTGTAGGCCTCGAGCAAATCGGGCCCCGCCGCTTGAGCGGCCATTCCCATCTGACCCAAGGCAAAAACAGCTTCGTCCCGGACCAAGGGGTGGGGGTCTTTCAGGCAAGCGATCAAATCGGGCACGGCGTCCTGAGCTTGAGGTCCCATGCGGCTTAAGATGGCGATGGCGCTGATACGAACATACACGTCGCTGCTTGAAATATTTCTACGAACCTCAGAGATCGCCGGCCGGCCCATAATGACCAGGGCTTCAGCGGCCCGGTTTGCAATGAGGCTTTCGGGGTTGTTCAAGGCGAGGATGAGCGGATTAAGCAGGGCGATTTTCTTTTCTTCGGTGAGAGTGGCCAATTTTTGGAGCGCTTGATTTCTAATTTTATCGTCGGGTGAGATCAAACGTTCATCCATCGATTTGAAAACAGAACAGGCCGATAACAGAACGATAAACGGTAAAAAGAGCGCGGAAGGTCTCATTTGACAGCGATTTAACCATTTTTGTTACAATCCGCCGCGTTTGGGCGTTTCACCACCAGGAGTTTGTTGTAGAACCCACACAGCCAAAAAAAAGTCCCCCAAAAAAAATAACAAGATCCGATAGTTGGGCCATGGCCTCCGAAGGGATGCAATTGGCTGTGACGTTGTTGATTTTTATTTTTGTCGGGCTTGCGTTGGACAAGCGGTTGGGCACTTCACCGTGGTTCATGTTGGGAGGGGCGGGCGTGGGCATTGTTGTTGGTCTTTATAGTTTTCTCCGGAAATTTATCTCCAAGCCGTGAATCAAACGATACAAAAGGGAATCATCGTCGGGCTGGTTCTGGCGTTTTTTCAAGCGTCTGTGTCGGTGGCGCTGCTCAAATGGGCTTGGAATAAAAAGTTTTTTTATACAGTGTGGGGCGTGAGCACGTTGGCGCGCTTCGTGTTTTTTGGATTCATCGCGTTTGTGGTTTATCAGTTCACAAGTTTGGATTTGGTGGCGACGTTGATCAGTCTCGCGATTGCCACGATGTTATTTTTAATAGTTGAGGTCAGGCTTTTTCTAACCCCGAAAAAATAATGGATTTTCTTCACGTTCTGGAACATCACGTCTTGGACCATCGCATTTCCACGCTGTTTACGGCGGGGGGCATCACATTTGCGTTAACCAAACACGTATTGATGATGTGGATCGCCTGCGGCGCCCTGATCCTAACCTTGCCGCTTCTCGCCCATGCTTGGCCCCGCGTACCCTCGGGTCCTCGCGCGTTGCTTGAAATTTTTGTTGTGTTCATTCGCGATGAAGTGGTTGTTCCCAACACCGGCAAAGAAGGCCTTGTCTACCTCCCTTATTTTCTCACCCTTTTCTTTTTCATTCTCTTTGTGAATCTCATTGGGATGATTCCTGGCGCGGCGGCCGCCACAGGCAATATTTCGGTCACCGCGGGCCTTGCCATCTGTTCCTTCCTTCTCATTAATATTGCTGGAATCCGTGAGCACGGATTTGTTCACCACTTTAAAAATTTTATTCCCCATGGTTTGCCGGGTTGGCTTGTTCCCTTAATGTTGCCTCTTGAAATCGTGGGTTTGTTCACTCGCGCTTTCGCGCTCTGCATTCGTTTGTTCGCGAACATGCTCGCGGGCCACATCGTGTTGCTGGCCTTTTTATGTCTGAGTTTTCTACTCGGATCAATTCTGGTTTCGGTGGGATCGATTCCCATCGCGGTGGGATTGTCGGTGCTCGAAACGTTCGTGTGTTTTCTTCAGGCTTATATTTTCACGTTCCTCACGGCCATTTTTGTGGGAGCGACGCTTCATCCCCATTAACGGGGTCTTAACTCAACTCAAAAATCAAACAGATAGGAGTCTAAAAAATGAATCAAACATTGTTTCTTGGTCTTGGTTACTTGGCTGCAGGTTTTGGCGCGGGTCTCTGCTTGTTTTCCGCCGCCTCGGGTATTTCTCGTTTGGCCAGCGCTGCATTGGATGGAACGGCACGTCAGCCGGAAGCCGCCGGCGATTTGAGGACGTCGATGATTATTCCAGCCGCTCTCATCGAAGGCCTGGGTCTCTTCGCGCTCGTGATTTGCTTGTTGTTGGCGCTCAAGAAGGGGCCTGAAGGGGTCGCTCAACCAGACGCAGCGCCAACCGCCACCACGCAAGCCCACTAAGGATTTTCTCTCCTTTTCCTTATAAGGGAGAGGATTGGGGTGAGGGGATAAATTAATTTATGGATAAACTTTTAAATCCAGACTTGGGTCTGATCATTACCACGATCGTCACTTTCGCTCTGTTGGTTCTGATCCTTAAGAAAGCGGCTTGGAAGCCCATTCTTGAAGGAATCAATCAACGCGAAGGGAAAATAAGGGGTGATTTGGAGCGGGCGGAAAAAGCCCAAGCTGAAGCAGAAGCGCTTCGCTTAAAGTATGAATCACAATTGACGGAAGCTCAGCGCACCATCCAAGAGATGGTGAACCAGGCCAGGAATGAAGCGGCGAGAGCGCGCGCGGATCTTTTAACCGCCGCCAAAGAGGAATCGGAGCGGACCCTTGAAAAAGGGCGCCGTGATTTGGCGGGTGAAACGGAACGGCTGAAAGGGGAACTCCAAAAAGAAGTGGCGGGGCTTTCAATGGCGATCGCGGAGAAAATCGTCAACCGGTCTTTGGATGCGCGTGTGCAAGAAGATGTTCTTAAGGACGCTTTAAAAAGCGTCACAGGAGCCAATTGATGAGAAATGTGACAGTGGCCCGGCGTTACGCCAAGGCGGTTTATCAGGTGGCGGTTGAAACAAGTGAGCTTGAGGATGTGCTTCAAGCTTTGGGGAATTTATCGCAAGCCTATGGTTCTTCCGCTGATTTCAAGCGATTGCTCTTAAATCCGTTGGTGAAAGTGGAGTTAAAACAACGTCTGATTCGAGCGGTGACTTCAAATAAGTTGACGTTGCGTTTTACGGAGCTTCTCGCTGAACGCAAACGGTTGGATTTGCTCCCCGTCATTCATGAGCAATTGCTTGGTTTGGGAGATGCGGAAAAAGGCTTGCACCGCGCGCTCATCAAAACGGCCATTCCCCTGAACCCCGCGCAGAAAAAAGAAGTGGAGGCCAGCTTGGCGTCCAGGCTGGGCGGAAAGGTGTTGGGCCAGTTTGAGGTCACAAAAGACCTGATTGGCGGTGTGTGGGTCAAAATGGGCGACAAAGTGTTGGACGCGAGCATCAAAGGGCGAATTGAAAACTTTCGACAGGCGCTGATACACAGCGCGAACTAAAAGGATATTTTATGGCCATAAAACCAGAAGAAATTACCAGCGCGATTAAAAAGCAGATCGCGGAGATTAATATCAAGTCCGAAATACAAGAAGTGGGAACGGTGCTCCAGATTGGAGATGGAATCGCCAGCGTGTATGGGCTTGAATCAGCCTTGAACGGAGAGCTCTTGCAGTTTCCTCAAGACACCTATGGCATGGTTTTAAATTTGGAAAACGACTCGGTGGGCGTGGCCATTCTGGGGCGAGATTCCCACATCAAAGAAGGCGACCAGGTCAAACGAACCGGCCGCATCATGGAAGTGCCGGTGGGCCCGGAACTCATTGGTCGTGTGGTGAACCCGCTGGGTCAGCCCATTGATGGCAAAGGCCCCATCAAAACGAAAAAAACCAGGCCTGTGGAAGTGATCGCTTCGGGGGTGGTGGACCGCCAATCGGTGCGAGAACCACTTCAAACCGGGATCAAAGCCATCGATGCCATGATTCCGATCGGACGAGGACAACGTGAATTGATTATTGGCGATCGCCAAACCGGAAAAACGGCCATTGCGGTCGACACCATCATCAACCAAAAAAATACCAAAGACCGCCCCATTTGTATTTATGTGGCAGTGGGACAAAAACAATCCACGGTTGCCTCGGTGGTCCAAACTCTCACCGATGCGGGAGCGATGGATTACACCATTGTGGTGGCCTCCAGCGCGGCCGAACAAGCCCCGCTTCAATATTTGGCGCCATATTCCGGTGTGACGATGGGCGAAGAATTTTCCTGGAATGGCCAACATGTCCTTTGCGTCTATGACGATCTGACCAAACATGCTCAGGCCTACCGGCAAATGTCGCTTTTGCTTCGCCGACCTCCCGGCCGCGAAGCCTATCCGGGAGATGTGTTCTACCTCCATTCGCGTTTGCTCGAGCGCGCTTGCAAACTGTCAAAAGAGCATGGGGGCGGGTCCATTACCGCGCTTCCTATTATTGAGACGCAAGCCAGCGACGTGTCGGCCTATATTCCAACGAACGTGATCTCCATCACGGACGGGCAAATTTACCTGGAAAGCAGCCTTTTTTATTCAGGTGTTCGTCCTGCCGTCAACGTGGGTCTATCGGTTTCTCGGGTCGGCGGCAGCGCTCAAATAAAAGCCATGCGTCAGATTGCCGGCGCTCTCCGGCTTGATTTGGCGCAGTACAACGAACTCGCCGCCTTCGCTCAATTCGCCTCCGAGCTCGACAAAACGTCCTTGGCCAAACTTTCCCGTGGGCAGCGCATGGTGGAGCTTTTAAAACAAGGGCAATATGTTCCGATGGACGTCGCCAAACAGGTGGTGGTTATTTTTGCCGGCGTGAAAGGCTTTTTGGATGATGTTCCGGTCAACCGGGTGCGCGAATTCGAATCGAAACTTTTGGCCAGTCTGGAATCCAAGGCCCCCGATGTGTTTTCGGAAATTAAGAAGGGTGACAAAATGTCGGACGCCTTTATGGAGAAGCTGGGACAACTGATCAACGACTTTAAGAAAGGGTTTTCAGAGAAGTAGGATCTCAAACCCATGGCTTCTCTTAGAGAACTCCGGCAAAAAGTTAAGTCGGTCAAATCCACGCAGCAGATCACCAAAGCGATGAAAATGGTGTCGGCGGCAAGGCTGAGCCGCGCCCAAGAACGTATTCTCTCGGCCCGGCCCTTTGTGGATAAATTGGAGCTTTTGCTTCAAGAAATTTCCTATCTGATTCAGGAAAATAAGGAGACGGCCCTCGAACTTCATCCGCTCCTGCAACAAAGGGACAGCCGCCGTTTGGACGTGGTGCTCGTCACCTCCGACCGCGGCTTGTGCGGCGGGTTCAATGCCAATTTGATACGAAAAGCCACGCAATACCTTCGCGAACATCAGGATTTGAACCTTCGACTGTGGCTGGTGGGAAAGAAAGGGAGAGATTTCTTCCGGCGATTCTCGAAAAACATTGAAAAAGAATATGTGGGAATTTTTCAGCAGCTTCAATACACGCAGGCGGAAATCATTGGCTCGGAATTGATCGACACTTTTCTAAATACGGATACGCGCGGAATCGTTTTTATCTACAACGAATTTAAGTCTCGGCTTCAGCAACAGTTGGTGGTGAAACCTTTGCTTCCCATGTCCGCTTTGCCTGCGGCGAAACCCCACCAAGATTTCATTTACGAACCCAACCGCCAAGAAATTCTTGAGGAATTGTTGCCGCGTTATCTCAAAGCGCAGATTTTTCGAATTTTGCTCGAGTCTCAAGCCGCCGAATTGGCCGCGCGCATGACCGCCATGGAAAATGCCACCAACAATGCGCGTGATTTAATTTCTTCGTTAACGCTCACCATGAACAAAGTGCGCCAAGCGGGAATCACCAAAGAATTGGCGGAGATCGTGAGCGGCGCGGAAGCATTGCAGAATTAATACAAGCGACATAAGTGATGCGACATTTGGAAAGTTCGTCGTCCCGGCAAGCTTCTTGGCCGGGACCCAGGTTCTGATATCGAAGAAAACCTGGACCCCGGCCAAAGGCTTGCCGGGGCGACGATTTTGTAACTTTATTTCTTTCGTTTGTATTAATTCCTCCCCGTTGTGAAGCACGGGGAGGAATAAAGGAGAAGAACATGAAAGGCAAAGTCGTACAAGTCATCGGTCCCGTGTTGGATGTGGAATTTCCGGAAGGCCACCTACCCGCATTAACGAACGCGTTGCGCGTCAAAGGCGAATATGAATCGGCTGGTCAAAAAACAAAAGTAAATTTAACACTTGAAGTGGCTCAACACCGGGGGGATAACACGGTTCGCGCCATTGCCTTGGGCCCCACCGAGGGAATTGGTCGCGGCATGGAAGTGGAAGACACCGGAGCGCCCATCACCGTTCCTGTGGGCAAAGCCTGTCTGGGACGTCTTCTTAACGTGTTGGGTGAACCCAAGGACAATCGTGGCGACGTCAAAGCCACCAAAACATTGCCGATTCACAGAGCGCCACCCTCCTTCACTGATCAAGTGACGACGCCGGAAGTTTTTGAAACCGGAATTAAAGTGATCGATTTGCTCGAACCCTACTCCAAAGGGGGAAAGATTGGTTTGTTCGGCGGAGCGGGCGTAGGTAAAACAGTCATCATCATGGAGCTCATCAACAATGTGGCCAAACAGCACGGCGGCGTGTCGGTATTTGGCGGCGTGGGTGAACGAACCCGCGAAGGCAACGATTTGTGGAATGAAATGCAAGAAGCCAAATTGGCCGACGGAAACTCCGTTCTTTCTAAAACGGTTTTGGTTTACGGCCAAATGAACGAACCGCCGGGATCTCGACTGCGCGTGGGACTCACCGCGCTCACCCAAGCCGAATATTTTCGAGATGAAGAGAATCAAGACGTCCTTTTGTTTATCGATAATGTTTTCCGTTTTGTGTTGGCCGGAGCCGAAGTGTCGGCCCTGTTGGGGCGCATGCCCTCCGCGGTGGGTTATCAACCCACCTTGGGTTTGGAAGTGGGCGGGCTCCAGGAACGCATCACGTCCACCAAAAAAGGATCCATCACCAGCGTTCAGGCCGTCTATGTTCCCGCCGACGATTTAACCGACCCTGGTGTGGCCACCACCTTCTCCCACTTGGATGCGACGACGGTGTTGTCCCGTCAAATTGCCGAGTTGGGAATTTATCCCGCGGTCGACCCGCTTGAATCCACCTCACGGATTCTCGATCCGCGTGTGGTGGGTGAGGAACATTATTCAGTCGCCCGGCGGGTTCAGCAGATTCTGAACCGTTATAAAGAACTTCAAGACATCATCGCGATTTTGGGAATGGACGAGTTATCTGAAGACGATAAACAGACGGTCAACAGAGCCCGAAAAATACAGAAATTTTTGTCGCAACCATTTTTCGTTGCGCAACAATTCACGGGGCTTGAAGGTCGTTATGTGAAACTCAAAGACACCATTCAAGGATTCAAAGAACTCTGTGAAGGGAAATGGGACCATCTCCCCGAAGCGGCGTTCCACATGGTGGGCACCATTCAAGAGGCCGAAGAGAAAGCCAAAAAACTTGAGGCGGGAGTGGCCTGATTGATTCACGTTGAGCTCGCAACTCCAGAGCGGTTGGCTTTTAGCGATGATGTCGACTTTATCGCAGCGCCAACTCCTCAAGGCGAAATCGGCATTTTGCCGCGCCACGCGCCACTTTTGACCCAGTTGTCCTACGGCATTCTTCGTCTGAAAAAAGGAAACAATTCTCAATACATTGCTGTCACGGGCGGTTTCTTGGAAGTCAAGGAAGGAAGTCGGGTCTATATTTTCGCCGAAACCGCCGAATTCTCTGATCAGATCGATGTCGAACGGGCTCGATTGGCGGCCGAACGGGCGAAAGCCAAATTAAAAGAACCGCAAGCCGATATGACGGGCGAAGAATTGGCCAAAGTGGAGGCGGCGTTAAGTCGCGCCGTTCTTCGAATTAAAATCGGCGAAAAACAATGGCGCAAGCAGAAGCCTGAAGGGGTTCGATAATGGCGATCTTGCGCATCACGAAACATGGAGAACCGGTGTTAAGAAAAGTGGCTTCTCCGGTGCAGGATTTGGGCCCCGAGCTTCAACAACTCATTCAAGATATGTATGCCACCATGTACGCCGCGCAGGGAATCGGTTTGGCGGCGCCGCAGGTGGGGGTCTCGCTGCGCTTGGCGGTGGTGAACGTGACGCCTGATAAAAAACGAAATCAGTTTGTGATGATCAACCCCAAAATTGTGAAACGTGAAGGAAAGGTGGACAGTGATGAAGGGTGTCTTTCGCTCCCTCATGTGGGTGGCGCTCTCATCAAACGCTCCGAAAAAGTCACGGTATCGGCTTTGAACGAAAAAGGGCTTCCGATCACCATCACCGGGGACGGGCTCTTGGCGAGGTGTCTTCAGCATGAGATTGATCATTTGGACGGAAAACTTATCATCAACCGCGCGCGGATCAAACGAAAATTTCAAATGGCGTTGGCCATCCGCAAGCTCAAAAAAGAAGGGTTGTGGTAAAGGTCTTATTTTTCGGCACGCCTGAAATCGCGGTTCCTTTCCTTCATTGGTTGTCCCAGCATAGCAACGTCGTCGGGGTGGTTTGCCGTCCCGATGAACCGGTGGGCCGTGGATACGAATTGACACCGCCTCCCACAAAAGTTTTCGCGGACAAAAAAGGCATTCCTGTTTTTCAGCCAGCGGGACCTTGGGATTCGAAAATAATTCAGTCCTTAAGTGATACCCAAGCCGATATCGGAATTGTGGTGGCCTATGGCCGCATCCTTCCTCGATCCGTTTTTTCAATCCCCAAAGCGGGATGCGTGAATATTCACTTTTCATTGTTGCCTCAATATCGCGGCGCCGCGCCCATGCAGTGGGCTTTGATCAATGGTGAAAATGAAACGGGCGTTTCCGCGTTTTGGATTGAAGAAGGGTTGGATTCGGGACCCCTGTTTCATCAAGGCGCTGTTTCCATATCTCCCGATGATAACGCCACCTTGCTTCAGGCCAAACTTGTTCCGCTGGGCCTTCGCGTGCTCAAGCAAGTGATTGAAGACGCGGAAAAAGGGAATTGGATACGAACGCCCCAAACCGGAAAAGTAAGTGTTGCCCCTCTTCTCAAGAAGGAAATGGGAGCCATAGACTGGCAACAACCGTCCCAAAAAATAGTCAACTTGGTTCGTGGTCTTTGCGAGTGGCCTGTGGCTTACACTTTCATTTCTCCACGGACGGGCGAACGCAAGCAACTTAAAATATTGAAATCCAGAGTCCTGAACGAGAAATCAACCGGACCTTCTGGAGTCATTACGGACGCCGTCAAGGACCAAGGCCTAGTCGTGCAAACGGGAGAGGGGCAGGTGTTGCTTCTTGAGGTTCGGCCCGCCGGGAAAAAGACCATGTCCGCTTGGTCCTTCTGGCAAGGAGCGGGACTTCGTTTGGGAGACAAACTTGGATAAAAATTTTGAAAAGAAAGCGTTGCTCGATATTCCAATGGAGGAATGGCCGACCTTGGTGGTGGAGAAAGGGGAAAAACCCTTTCGAGCGGGACAATTGGCCGAGTGGATTTTTAAAAAGCGGGTCAGCGAATTTAAAAAGATGTCCAATTTACCAGGGCCCTTCCGAAGCAAAATGGAAACCGGTTATCATATTCGGTCTTTGGAGTTGGACCATGCCGTGACCTCTCAAGAAGATGGAACCACCCGTTATTTCTTTAATACCAAAGACGACAAAAAAGTGTCCTGCGTCTATTTGCCTTTTGAGGAGCGCCGGTCCTTGTGTGTCTCAACCCAAGTGGGATGCGCTTGGGGATGCGTATTTTGTGCCTCTGGGAAAGTCCCCTATGAAAGAAATCTGACACCCACCGAAATTTTGGACCAAATAATGATTGTGGAAGATGCGTCAGGTCAACCGCTCGACAGCATCCTGTTTATGGGAATGGGGGAACCTTTGGCCAATTACCGGAATCTGGTGATGGCGCTTCAACTGATTCGGTCTCCGTTGGCGCTTCATTTTGGCGCGCGTCATGTCACAGTGTCAACCTGCGGACTGGTTCCTCAAATTGAAATGTTGGCCAAGGAGGCGCCCAAGGTGAATTTGGCTATTTCGCTTCACGCCTCCAATGATGAGCTGAGAAAAAAACTTCTTCCCAAGTCTTCGAAGTGGACGATTCGCGAACTTATGACCGCCGCAAAATTCTACTCCATGCAAACCAAGTCGCGAGTGACTTTCGAGTATATTGTGCTCCAAGGGGTCAATGATTCTGACCAGGATGCGAAGCGTTTGGCCAATTTGGTTCGCGGTCCGGCTGAACATGGTGATTATTGGGTGAATTTGATTGCCTATAATCCGGTCCCGGGTCTTTCGTATAAAAGGCCCACGGAGGAAAGGATAGAGACCTTCAAAGAAATTTTGACTGCGCGGCGGGTGCCGGTTCGCTTGCGCAAGCCGCAGGGTGTGGATATCGGCGCCGGGTGTGGACAATTGGGAGAAGCCAGATGAAAAAATATCTTTCCTATTTAAAACGACCTTGGGTGATAGCTTGCCTGGGAGTATTGATTGTGATGGGGGTGTTGTCTTTTTCTATCAATCGAATCATGACCGCCCTTTTGCATTCTCGGCCCGAGGTGGTGGTTCCAAAGGTTGAAGGAAAAAGTTTATCGGACGCGTTGGCCCTTGTATCGCCCATGGGTCTTTCTCTCCAACAGGATGGGACGGATTTTGATGACAGCTTGCCGGCCGGCACCATCCTTCGTCAACAACCGCCCTCGGGAATGCAGGTCCGGTCCGGCCGATCAATTCGTGTGGTTGTCTCCAAAGGCGGAAAAGTGGTTTTTGTCCCCGATATTTTGGGTCGAGCTCTTGCTGAAGCTCAAAGTCTGCTGGCGGTGGAGGGAATTCAAATGGGCGCAGTGACTGAGGTCTACTCCATGGATTTTCCCAAAAGCCAAGTTTTGTCGCAGGCCCCCAGTTCAGGAACTGTGGTAACACGAGGTGCGTTTGTGGATGTGGAAGTTTCGAAGGGATCTCCCCCGGTCGGGCTTCCGCTCTTGCCCGATTTCATTGGAAAAAGCATGGAAGAAGTCACTCAATGGGCCACCGGGGTCAATGCGAAGGTTAAAATTAAAGAGGACCCCAAAGCGGTGGGATTGACGGGAACGGTGGTCAAGCAGGTTCCCACCCCTGGCCAACCGTTGATGGAAGATCAAGACGTGATGGTCACCATCGTTTCTGTGTCGGGGGCCGCTCCTCGGTTTACATTCTCTGTTCCGGGAGATCCGGTGGAGGTCACAGTCAAGATCATGGCGCGAAATGACAAAGGTGAATCACAAATTTATGAAGGAAGGCATAAGGGGGGGACGCTGATTGAGGTGCCGGTGGCCGTCACAGTACCAACCCGTTTTCGCGTGTACGTGGACGACGTTTTGAAAGAAGAGCGGGTGGTCGAGCCATGAGCTTGGTGGCGCCTTCCATTTTATCAGCGGATTTTGCTCGGTTGGCGGAGGAAGCCAAATTGATGGAGTCTGCCGGCGCTGATTGGTTACATGTGGATGTGATGGATGGGCACTTTGTCCCCAATCTCACGATCGGACCGGTGGTTGTCAAATCATTAAAAAAACACACCCACCTTCCTTTGGATGTTCATTTGATGATCACAGATCCACTCAAATATGCTGAACCATTTGCCAAAGCGGGGGCGTGGGGATTGACGTTTCACATTGAAGCGGTAGAAAACCCCGGTGCGGTGATCAGCGAAATAAAACGGCTCGGCGTCAAACCGGGCATCTCCATTAAACCCGGGACGCCCGCCTCGGCAGTCATTCCCTATCTGGGGGACTTGAATGTTGTTTTAATTATGACGGTCGAACCTGGATTTGGCGGGCAATCCTTTATGGCGGAGATGATTCCCAAGATTCGCGAGATTGCCGCCGCCATAAAATTGACCCATGTGTCCTGCAAAATTGAAGTCGATGGTGGAATTGATGCGGTAACAGGCGCGCAATGTATAGAAGCAGGCGCTCAGGTTCTTGTGGCAGGAAATTCAGTTTTTAATTCCCCCGACCCGGTGAAAGCGGTTCAAGCACTCAAAAGCCTCTAATAAAAATCCTAATTTCTAAATCCTAAAGAATCTGGACCGGCTTTCCCTCTTTTCCATCATCAATTAAGAAGTCGAGGGCGCCCACCACCGGAAATAGTTTTCCCGCCACAAGCAAATGCGCCCACGTTGGAGCGCAACCCACCAGTTGAACATGTTTGTCTTTGTAGAGGGTCACATCGAGCGTGGTCACTTTTTGTTGAAAGCTGGCCAATTCCACTTTGCCTGAAGCCAGGTCATTTAAATCCAAGGTAATTTTTTCCATTAGACGGTAAAAGATTGACCGCAAGAACATTCTGCGACGGCTTGGGGGTTTTTGATTTTAAATCCAGCGCCCATCAGCGAGGAAACGTAGTCCATTTCAGAACCCGCCATATAGAGCAAACCTTTGGAATCCAAATAAACCTTGATGCCTTGGCTTTCAACCACAGTGTCTTTGGGGGTGGGCGGATCCCAATCGGGCTCAATTTTGTATTCCATGCCGGAGCATCCGCCGGAGATCACGCGCAGCCGCAGCGCCGCGCCGGGTTTGCCTGTTTTTTCCAGCAATTGTTTGGCCTTGTTGGCGGCTCGTTCGGTTAAGGTCAGGTATTGCGTATCAAACCTCGAAGGAGTTGCCGCAACCGCAAGACTTTTTGGCGTTGGGATTTTGGATGGCGAAACCTTCGGATCCGAAATCTTCTTTGTAATCAATCGTGGACCCTTGAATGAGTTTTCCAGCGTTGGGATCAATCACCAATTTGAATCCATCGTAAGGAAGTTCAGTGTCATCGAATTTGGAATCATCAAATTTGAAGCCATAGGAATAACCGGAACAACCTCCCGCTTCGACGAACACGCGCAGGGACTTGCCTGCCAGCGCGGGGTCTTGGCTATAAAATTCTTTAATTTTGGATACGGCTCTGTCTGTTAATGTGACACTCATGGGTTCCTCCTCCATCGTCGGAAAATCAGGGTTGATTCTACCCTATTTTTCTGCTGGTTCCCCGTCTATGATCAAGACCCCTTGGACCCAAGGCCCCGGGGTTCTTCATAAAAAAGCCCCCGTCTGCCAAAGAACCTGGCGGACGGGGGCTGTGTTTTAAAGATGGGAGGATGTGGGGGATTTTAATTGTTGGTGACCCACGCTCGGTGAGGGTGACCTCGCCCAACATTCCTCCCAAAATTTTTCATTTATTTTAAAGAACCATTCTGTTTTACTGCTAGGCCCAGAGTAAACCCCACCGTCGGAGAAGTCAAGTGAATTTCAAATGACAAGTTTGTGATTGAGATTCGTAGCGAGAAATGAAGTGGAGTTGTGATGTAACTTAGATCACATATGAAGAATTGGGAAATTGTAATTTCATTAGGATTTAGAGCTTCGTCATTCGTGCTTGGTCATTAAAATCCTAATTTCTAAATCCTAAGCACTAAATCCTAATGAATACTCAAAGGTTCGAATGACCAAACTTCAAACAATTGATTAGGATTTAAATGACGAATGACTAATGACGAAGCACGAAATCCTAAAGAAGATTTTAATGACCCAGGGATTCCAAGTATCGTTCGGCGCTGATGGCGGAGGCGCAGCCGCTGCCGGCGGCGGTGACGGCTTGGCGGAAGGTGCGGTCCACAACGTCACCACAAGCGAAGACGCCGGGAATGTTCGTTTGGGTTTTGGAATCAACGAGAATATAACCTTCCTCATCCATTTTGATAACGCCTTTAAACAGGCTTGAGTTCGGGATGTGCCCGATGGCAAGGAACAAACCATCCACTTTGAGTTCGGAAAAAGATCCCGTTTTGGTGTCTTTAAGTTTGAGGCCTGTCACTTTATTGGGACCGATCACTTCCTCGATGGTTTTATTGAGAGCCCAAGATATCTTGGGGTTGTTGCGGGCCCGGTCTTCCATAATTTTGGAGGCGCGGAACTCTTCTCGGCGGTGGACAACGGTTACCTTGTTGGCGAACCGGGTGAGAAAATTGGCTTCTTCCATGGCGGAGTCTCCGCCGCCGATGACGGCCACTTCTTTCCCTTTGTAAAAAGCGCCGTCGCAGGTAGCGCAACTGGTGACGCCTTTACCCCACAGCGTTTGTTCCGAAGGGATGCCCAATTTTTTGGGGCCGGCTCCTGTGGAGATGATGAGGGCTTTGGCCTCAACGGTGATGTCTTCGTAAGTCACTTTGAAGGGGTGTTTCGAAAGGTCCACTTTAGTGACGTCCTTGAATAAAATTTCTGCGCCGAACCGTTCGGCCTGTTTGCGCATATTCTCCATGAGATCTGGACCCATCACGCCTTCAGGAAAGCCGGGGAAATTCTCCACATCCGTTGTGGTCATGAGTTGTCCGCCCGCGGAATAACCCGCCAATACCAACGGTTTTAAATTCGCGCGGCCGGTGTAAATAGCGGCCGTGTATCCGGCGGGTCCGCCTCCAATAATAACGACGTTTCTTTCCATAAATTGAGCCTCCTAGGCTGAAGAAAACACAGGTTGAAAGGATTTGGTTCCAACGTGAAGAATCGAATCGTACAAGTTTCAAAAGACTGTTTCTAATGAAAGCACCAAGAGCGGTTTTTTAGGATAGAATCCGCCTCTTTATGAAAAATATTTCTTCGTCATTTGACGTGATTGTCGTCGGAGCGGGACATGCCTCGGTTGAGGCAGCCTTGGCGCCGGCGCGTTTGGGTTTGCGCGTGGCCATGATCACCATGGATCCCACCAAAATTGGGCAGATGTCATGTAACCCGGCGGTGGGCGGCATTGCCAAAGGCCAAGTGGTGCGGGAAATCGACGCCTTGGGCGGCGAAATGGCCAAAGCCACCGATAAGGCGGGGATGCAGTTCCGCATGCTCAATCGCAGCAAAGGGCCGGCGGTGTGGAGTCCGCGTGCCCAATGTGACCGAGTCCTCTATCGGGATGTCATGACAGCCACCGTTCAGGCCGAAGCCCATTTAACCGTGATCCAAGATGAAGTGGTGGATATCACCACAGACCAAGGCCGCGTTTCAGGTGTGATGGGGAAATCTGGCACCCGATACGGATCGCGGGCGGTTGTCATTGGAACAGGAACCTTTCTGAAAGGATTACTTCATTGCGGTTTGGACCATGTCGAGGGAGGGCGGCGAGGAGAGCCACCCGCGTCCCATTTGTCCGACGCTCTTCGCAAACTCGGTTTCGAAGTGGGGCGCCTTAAGACGGGAACGCCCATGCGTTTGAACGGACGAACCATTGATTACTCAAAGTGCGAAATTCAAGCCGGAGACACACGGCCAGTACCGATGTCTCATTTCACACGAGCCCTTCCCCAAAAACAAATTCCTTGTTGGTTGACTTATACCCAACCTCAAACTCACGACGTCATCCGCAACAACTTGGACCGTTCTCCCATTTACTCCGGAAAAATTTCAACCACCGGTGTGCGTTATTGCCCGTCGATCGAAGACAAGATCGTGAAATTTCCCCATCATGGACGCCACCATATTTTTATCGAACCCGAGGGTTATTTCACCGACGAGGTTTACATCAACGGCCTTTTCACCAGTTTGCCAGGCGACGTGCAAGAGAGGATGGTCCACACCATTCCCGGCCTGGAAGAGGCCCAGTTTATTCGCTATGGATATGCTGTTGAATATGATTATTGTCCTCCCACTCAACTTAAACCCACCCTTGAGACCAAAGCGGTGCCTGGACTTTATTTCGCGGGTCAGATCAATGGAACCACCGGATATGAAGAGGCCGCTGGACAGGGGTTGGTGGCGGGAATCAATGCCGCTTTGGCCGTTCAAGACCGGGATCCTTTGATTCTTCATCGTGATGACGCTTACATTGGCGTCATGATTGATGATCTGGTGACCAAAGGGGTTGATGAACCCTATCGGCTTCTCACCAGTCGAGCTGAATATCGCATGCATTTGCGGTGGGACAATGCGGATTTAAGATTGCTCGAAAAAGGGTTCCAGGTGGGTCTCATTCAAGAACAAGATTTTGCTTCTTTTGAGCATTACCGGGCCCGGGTATCCAGCGCTTTGTCGGAACCAGAAAGTTTGGGTTCTCCCATGCAACCCTTTCCAGGATATAGTGAAGACGATTCTGCCCCTTTGAATGAACCCGATCCTTTGAGGACTTTTGATTTGGGGAAGGGACCTTGGTCGAATCATCACACCGCTTATCAAGTGTGGGTCCAACATAAGTACAATGGATACCTCGCGCGTCAGAAAGCTGAAATTTCCCGTTTTCAAACATTAGAATCGAAAAAGATCCCAGAGAATTTTGATTTTCGTACCATACCGGGGTTGTTGTTGGAATCCAGAGAAAAATTAAGTCGCACGCGGCCGCTGTCGCTTGGCCAAGCTTCTAGAATTTCAGGGGTGACCCCGGCGGACATCAGCATTTTGAGGATTTATTTGAAGCGACAAACAACAAACGTTAACCAAGAGGCACAATCATAGGATGGACCATGAGTGAATTGGAAGAAGATTGGTTTTTGCCGTTAAAAAAAGCGATGGCGCGATGGGAAGTGGTGATGCCACCCGATGGAGAAGAAAACTTTCGTATGTATTTGCGGGAGTTGGCGCTCTGGAATGAACGAATCAATTTAACGGCATTAAGGGAACCCAAACACATCGCGTTGGGGCATTTCGCCGATTCTTTGGCTCCGATGGTGATTGATCAGGTGTTTGAAATCAAACATGCCCATGCCATCGACATTGGAACAGGAGCCGGTTTTCCTGGGTTGCCCCTCAAAGTGATTAATCCAGATTGGCGTATGGCGCTGGTTGAATCCATTGGAAAGAAGTGTGATTTCCTCCGCGCGGTGGTCGGCTCGTTGGAGCTAAACCGGGTGGAAGTTCATCAGAAAAGATCCGAAGAACTGGCCCACGACAAAGCCCATCGCGAGAAATATGATTTTGCCTTTGCCCGAGCATTATCGAGTTTGTCCACCTTGATCGAATATGGACTTCCCTTCTTGAAAATGGGGGGCCTGTTGATCGCACATCGGGGGCGGACCGCCGCTGATGAAGCGTCCCGCGTGAACGTGGCGCTTGAACAGTTGGGAGGCGAAATCTCTGAAGTACGCCACTACGAGATTCCAGAGTTGGGGGGGTCGCGGTCTCTGGTGGTGATAAAAAAAGTTCGACCCACCTCCAAACATTATCCGCGCCGAACCGGCGTGGCCTCCAAGCGCCCTCTTTAAAATTCTTCTCTTGAAGAGGTCCATTCCCAACGCTGCCATCCTTGATTTTGAGGGATGAGAAGGGGGGCGTTTTCCCAGGGGGGATGAGTGGGTCGAGTGGGAGTGACGAAGTTGGTTTCCACAATTCGTTGGGGCCTCATCCGCTCAATAAGTTCCTGCCGCCATTTCCAATTTCTTGGGAAATGACCTTGGATAACTCCCACATTCTGGATGTTCGATGAAAGTAAAATGTCTTGAGATTTAAGTTTGAGCGTCTTGATGAAAAGGAAAACTTTTTCGTTGTTTCGAACCCATAACAACGGAGCCTGACAATTGACAACGGTGCTGATATGAAGCCATTTCTCCAATGGTGATTTAGCAGGGGCCTGGGTTTGGTTGGATTGGAGATTCACAAGCAGGTCCAGGGAGCGAACGCCTTGATGGGTAAAAAACGGCATAAGAGTCCGTTCCGCAATATTTGGGTTGTTGTTTGATTCAGGCTGGATAAGAATTTTTTTCCCTTGAGAGGTTTCGATCAGAGTGGACAAATCTGTCCCGCCGTCCACCCACGTGAATATCCATGAATCTTTGGCGAGGGGTCTTGGCTGACGAGAGAGGATTGAGCCCCCCAAAATGGAAAAAAGCCCCATGAGAAAAATGCACCGAGCCACGCAGGAGCGATGCAAATAAACCACCGCAAGGAGCACGCCATAATACCCCACTGTGCTTAAGAGTGAAAAAGGCGGCCACCAAAGGCAACCGCCGCCATGATCAGCAAAAAAACGGGTGATTTGAATAAGAACAATCAAGTAAATTTGCGCGAAGCCCCCCATCATTTCTCCGATCCAGGGTATTCCGTTCGAGAAAGACAAAAGGAGTCCGATGGTAAGTCCCAGCCCTGAAAGTGGAACAACCAGTAAATTGGAAACGAGGCCAATGGGAAAAATCCTTGAAAAGGCCTGCAGTGTGATGGGCGCCAACCAAAGTTGGGCGGTCAAGGTGGCCGTCAATATTCTGAGGGGCCATCGAAAATAGACAGGCACGTTGTCCAACAGCGTCTCCAGAGGGCTTAAAAAATAGATAAGACCGAACACCGTTACAAAGGACATTTGAAATCCAATATCAAAGAGCATTCGGGGTTGGAGGATCAGAAGAATGAAGGCGGTGAGGCCCAGCGCATGGGTGGGACGGTCCTCTCGTTTTAAAAGCAGCGAAACAATACCCGTGGTTCCCATCAAGCCAGCTCTCACGATGGGCGCATCCGCGCCGGCCACCACCACATACAACCAAAGGGCGGGCAAAGCGGACACCAACGCCAATCGTTGAGGGAGCCTCCAAAGTCTCATAAACAAAAACCAAATCGCGATCACATAGGCCACATTGGATCCTGAAGCCACCAACACATGCATGGTTCCTGATTCAATAAATATTCGTTTGATCTCCGGATTGAACCGGGGGCGATTCCCCACCACCAATCCGGCCAAAACGGTGGCCTGTTCGTCGGTGAGATGGGATCGAAATATTTTCGTGGCTTTTTGATTGAGAATCCACCCCCACCGCGTGAGGCGATATCGCCCTGAAAACCCGAAATTTTCAAAAGACTTGGTGCTCGTATACATCAGAGCAGGGATCCCATGGTTCGCTAAATATTCTTGGTAATCAAAAACCCCCGGGATGGTTTGTGATCGCGGTTTCTGAATGCGTCCTCTGGCCCGGATGCGGTCTCCGGGCGCGGCTTGGGCAGCCTGGATTTTTAAAATATGGAGGGACAAAAAGCCCTCGATAGAAGTTCCTTTGCGTGAATCAATGAATTGTTCGACTGACTCAATGTCAATTCGGTACACGCATCCGCTTGGGCGCGGATCGGGATGGGCCGATACGATTCCAGTGACAGCAATCCATTCTCCGTCCCAATCCGATATTTCTTTTTTGATGATTGTTGACGATATTTTTGACGAAGGATCTGGCGGGGGAACGCTTGGTTTTTTTTGGGGTCCGATGGTTCCCTTCAACACAAACAATGAGAGGCAATACACAGCCAGACACATCAGCAAAGGCCTGCGAAAAAAATAGAGGTTCTTCCATTCGCTCAATTCTTTTCGGCACTGGGACAAATAATGGCGCATGACGGGTTGAGGAGCAAAGAGGCCCGGAGGAAGGCCGGAGGGAGTCGGCAACATACCAAATATATTGAATTGACTTTTATTGGCAGCTGTTCTAGAAGGCTGATCCTATGTCAATTAAATTTGGAACGTCCGGTTGGAGAGACATCATCGCAGAAGGGTTTACCTTCGAAAACTTGCGCATTTGTACCCAGGCCATTTCGGAACAAATATTCAAAGAGAAAAATCACAACAAACCCGTCGTGGTGGGGTATGACACCCGTTTCCTTTCTGAGAAATATGCAGAGGAGATGGCTCGAATTTTGGCGAACAATGGTTTGGAGGTCCGTTTTTCAAACCGCGACGTGCCCACGCCGGTGGTGGCTTATGAAATCATTCGGTCTCAATCCGGAGCGGGGCTCAACATCACCGCAAGCCACAATCCGTTTAACTACAACGGATTAAAATTTTCCACCGCCTGGGGCGGACCGGCTTTACCTGAAACCACTCATGCCATCGAAGGTCTCTGTCAGGTGATCAAAGAATCTGAAGTGGCCGTTACTTCAAAGTCTGAAGATGGACACCTCACAGAAAAACTTATTCACCGGGAAGATTTTCGACCGTCCTATATCGCGCACCTCAAATCACTGTTGGACACAGAAGCCTTTAAAAAGAAGAAACTTAAAGTGGTGGTGGACGTGTTTCATGGAACGGGACGCGGCTATGTGGCTGAAATTTTGCGTGACATGGGTTGCGATGTTCAAGTGATTAATGAATCACGTGATGTTTATTTTGAAGGTCGCGGTCCGGATCCCTCAACCGAGGGTTTAAGCACCATGATTGGTTTGGTCAAAAAATCAAAAGCCCATTTGGGGTTGGCCACCGACGGCGATGCTGATCGATTCGGGGTCGTTGATTCCGATGGAACCGTGATATCTGCCAACGAAATTCTTTCACTGCTCACGCGTTATCTGCATCTTTCCAGGGGCTGGGAAGGGGTGGTGGCCAAAAGCGTTATGACCACCCATGCCATCAATGCGGTGGCGCGGAAATATGGTCTTACCGTCAAGGAAACTCCCGTGGGGTTCAAGCACATTGGCGAAGTGATGAAAGAGGCCGATTCAATCCTTCCCTCAACGGAGGGAGAATTTGTGATGGGTGCAGAGGAATCGGGCGGATTTACGATGCGCGGGCATGTGCCGGAAAAGGATGGAATTTTGGCCTGTTTGCTGGTGGCAGAAATGACGGCTGAAACCGGGCAAACCATCAAGGAACAATTAAAAGATCTCTATAATGAAATCGGCGTATTCCTATCGCGTCGGATCAACATTCATGCCACACCTGAAATCGTATCAGCTCTCCGCGATCAATTCGCCACAAAACCCCCTGTCCAGATTGATGGACTCCACGTTCAGCGCATTGTCGACTTGGACGGTTTCAAATTTGTGTTTCATGGCGGCAGTTGGCTGGGGGTTCGGTTTTCCGGAACGGAACCCATTGTGCGGCTGTATCTTGAGGCGAGTTCCGAAGAACAACTCAAGATTCTTCAAAAAGCCGGCGAAAGTCTGATCCATCCCCACAAAAAATCTTCTCGTTAATAAATGTTGTAAACTCCGCCCCTCTTACACAGGAGGCCACGTGCCATCAGCATCATTAACTAAGCCCAAAACCGGAGGGGCGTCATCCGTGAAAAATTTCACCGTACGTCAGAAATCCAAGGGTAAAACGCCTTGGGTTGTCGGTCATCGAGGAGCCATGGGTCATGCTCCCGAAAACACCATGACCTCATTTGAACAAGCCATCAACCTGGGCGCCGATATGCTCGAGTTTGATGTTCGCCTCACAAAAGACGGCATACCCGTTGTCGTTCATGATGGAAATTTGGACCGGACCTCCAACAAACCTCTTAATCTCACCGATTTAACCGCCGATGATTTGGGTGAACTTGACGCCGGAAGTTGGTTTGATTTGCGGTTTGCCGGAGAACGGATTCCGCGTTTATCAACTCTTCTCAAATGGGCCCACAATAAAAAAAATAAAGCTGGAGATCTCATCTCGTTTTTCGTCGAGCTGAAAGTGGATGGAGACGAACGTCGTCGGGAGTCCTTAATTCACGCTGTCATGAAAGAACTCAAGGAATATAAGGTGGCCTCCCGTTCTGTTCTCATTTCATTTGATGAACCCATCTTGGCCTTGGTTCACCGACTTCAACCCACCATGAGCACAGGTTTTCTCTACTCGGACTTGCTCTATGATGCGCTTGACCGAGCGAAAAGGCTTCATGTGAATCATTTGCTCCCTCGCAAAGACCGTGTCACCGGAGATTTAGTCCAAGAAGCGCATGACAACAATATGGCTGTCATGGCTTGGACGGCCGATCGATTGGACGAGTTTCGCAAGTTGGTTGTTTGGCAGGTGGATGCGATCGCCACCAATTATCCCGATCGCTTGATCGAATTCTACCAGCGCTAGAAAAAATAAAATCCATCGCCTGGGACCGGGGTTTTGACCATTGCGCCTTGACACCTCTGTCCATTCCTCTTCGTGACCAGAGCGCTTATCTTTCCTGGATCTCTTCCGGGGCGGCCGGAGAAATGGGCTATATGGCCCGTGATCCCAAGAAGCGTCTCGATCCTCCATCCGCTTTTCCCAAAGCCAAATCGGTCCTCTCTCTTGGCGTCAGTTATTTCCAGGGACCTTTTCCAGAAAAACCAGGCCCTGGTTTTGGGCGGGTGGCACGCTATGCGTGGGGTCTCGACTATCACTCAATCATCACTGAAAGGTTGCAGTTGTTGCTCATTGATATTCAGGAGATCTTGGGAAAGGCAGATGGCGCTTTTGTCGCGGTTGATACGAAACCCTTGTTGGAACGCTCGTTGGCGCAACAAGCCGGATTGGGCTTTGTGGGAAAAAACACCCTTTTGATCATGCCGCGTTCTCCATCGTTACAATTTCACGTTGGATCGTGGATTTTTTTGGCGGAGATTTTGTTGACATTGGATCCATCACTCATTGAGGCCACCAAAACTCCTTTGGGGGGATGCGGTTCTTGCAAGAAATGTTTGGTTGCTTGTCCCACGGATGCTTTTGAAGGTCCTTACCGGTTGCGCGCTGAAAAATGTATCTCCTACCTTACTATTGAGAACAAAGGAGCGATTCCTCTTGATCTGCGTTCCAAGATGGGCGATTGGATTTTTGGATGTGACATTTGCCAAGAAGTCTGTCCTTTCAATGCCGCCGCTTTTGAAACACGTTGGCCCGAGTTCAAAGCGGATCAAGGAGTGGGGCCTTGGATTTCTCTTAAAGAAATTTTTGAAATGGATAACGAGACCAAATTTAAAAATAGGCTGAGTGTCACGCCTTTGTCGCGTCCGAAGCGGCGCGGATTGATTCGAAATGCTTGTGTGGTGGCGGGCAATTCCGGCGATCGGAGTTTGATTCCGGCGCTTAGAAAATTGGCGATGGACTCTGAGCAACTGATTGCTGAACATGCCGCCTGGGCTTTGGAGCGACTGGCGTGACCTGCGAAGAATTAATCCTCCAAGAATGGACCAGAACAGGGCCGTTGAATTTTTATCGGTTTATGGACTTGGCTCTCTATCACCCCCGTTACGGGTATTACAACCAGGAAACTCCAGTTCGGGGGCGAGCGGGAGATTATTTTACGTCACTCCAAGTGTCTGATTTATTTCCTCAGATTTTTTCTGAAGCTATTCTTCAACTTAAAGAGACGCTGGGGTCTGACCAATTTTCTTTGATAGAAATGGGAGCAGGCAATGGCGAGTTTCTCGAGAAAGTCTTAATGGCGCTGGATAACAAATCGTCCCAGACAAATTCCAAAACCGGAGGACTTAAAGTATGGGCGGTAGAACGAAGTCGACCCGCCAGAGATCATCTTGTCAAGAGGTTGTCGCGGTTTCCGAGATGCCAAGTTGTTTCTTCGATTGATGACATCGGATGGATGGGAACCTTGGAAGGGTGTATTTTTTCCAACGAGTTTTTTGATGCTTTGCCTTTTCATCGCTTGAGGTGGCGGGAGGGGAGTTGGAAAGAAATATTCCTGGACCGGCAAAACGATTCTTGGGTGGAATTGGAAATGAATCCCAGTATTGCCACGCCCTTTCTGTCGGATCATCTGCAGGATGGGCATGAAATCGAAGTGCGGCCTCAAATGTCGACCGTTTTTAAAGAGTGGTCAGAGCGATTGTCGCGGGGGTATATCTTAACCGTTGATTATGGTCATCCCCAAGAATCATTCTTGAGTCCCAGCCGGTCCAAAGGGACGTTGATGTGTTACCACAAACATCAAGCCAGTAAATCGCCTTACGAGAGGATGGGTCAACAAGACATCACGGCCCATGTGGATTTCACGCAACTGGTGGAAGCGGGTAAGACCTGGGGGTTTGACCCCTTTCTTTTTTGTTCTCAAGGGATTTTTCTTGCGCATGTGGGACAAAAGGCGATTGAACAATTTTTGACGGAAGGTGCGGTTTCCCAGCAACAAAAACGAGCGGGTGTGGTACAACAAATCCTTCATCCAGATGCGATGGGAGAAACCTTCTGGGTGTTGCTTCAATCCAAGGGAGCGGACAAGCCTCCTCTGCTGGCTTCTGTTCCCAGTCGCTTGCGTCGTTTGGTATGATTCCCGCCCCTCGACGGTAAATTTGACCTCAAAGCCATAAGTCCCCTTCCTTATCGTTTTCCCCTCCGGTCCTTAGGAGCGAAAACATGTTTCATTCCAAACAAAGAAATTCACGCAGCGGGAATGCCGTGGTTGAATATATTCTTATCACGGCCTTGATGGCATTGGCGACGGTGGCCATTTTCCGAAGTTTCAGAAACGACATGGCGCAAGCCTATAAGAAGGCAGGAGAAGCCCTCATCCAAGGAGTGGACCAGGGAATCGCTGAGCCATGAAAGGGGATGTCGGATGGGTGGTATTTTTCTTCACCCTTTTTCCCCATGTGGTGATGGGGGCCCCTGCTTCGCTGCGAATTCCCATTGAAGTTCAAGTCGAAGTCAATGAGGTGGACAACTCCAAAGCTGAGAACTTGGGGTTCGATTGGAAAGAATCTTTGGAATTTTCTGAGATCAGCCCAAATGGAGTGGTTTCATTGGGATCCTTTCAACGATTATCTCCGCTTCAAATGGATTTGCGATACCTCATCGAAGAAGGAGCGGCCGAACTTTTGGCCAACCCCAACTTGGTGACAGATTCAGGAACCACAGCCACGTTCCATGCGGGTGGCGAAATTCCCTACATCACCAGTTCTTCCCTCGGGACCACCCATGTGGAATTTAAGCCCTATGGGGTTCGATTGGAGGTTCGCCCGCTTTTATTGGCGGACGGACGCATTCAAATGCATATGAAGGCAGGAGTGTCCGCCCCGGATGTTTCGGCGGGCGTGTCATTATCGGGGAATTCGGTGCCCGCTCTTCTGGCTCGAGATGTTACGTCCCATGTGACACTGGACTCTGGGGCCAGCATGACTGTGGCCGGGTTGGTTCAAACACAAAGGACGGAGGCGGTTCAGGGGGTTCCCTTCTTAAGAAAAATTCCGATCTTGGGAGCTTTTTTTCGATGGCGCAGGACAAATTTTCGCCGAACAACTATAATCATTTTCGTCACACCACGTGTGATCCCCCCTCGGGAGTAAAAATTAAAGGAGAATCTTTCATGTCTCAAAACACCAGATCGCAACGTCGTCCCCTCATCGCCGCCAATTGGAAAATGTATAAAACCCATGTTGAGGCGGAGACTTTCATCAAAAATTTTCTTCCTCTGGTTTCAGGAAACCGAGAGATCGACGTGGTGATCTGCCCCCCATTTACGGCCTTGTCTCACGTGGCCGCGCTCACCAGAGGTTCCAATGTGTCTTTGGGGGCCCAAAATCTTAACGAAAATTTAGAGGGCGCTTTTACCGGTGAAATTTCTCCTGGAATGCTCGGTGCAATGGGATGCACCCATGTAATTATTGGACATTCGGAACGCCGTCAGATATTTGGCGAAACCGATGCGGCTGTTAATAAGAAAATTATCACCGCCCTAAAAAACAATTTAATTCCCATCGTTTGTGTCGGGGAGACTTTGGCCGAACGAGAGTCCAACGCCACTTTGTCTGTGGTCTCACGTCAAGTAAAAGCCGCATTCGCAGATATTCCTTCGGCCGACATGAAAAAAATTGTGTTGGCTTATGAACCCATTTGGGCCATTGGAACGGGTCGAACCGCCACTCCCGCTCAAGCACAAGAAGTGCATTTGGCCATTCGGGATATTTTGAAGGATCAATATGGTTCCTTAACCTCTCTGGCCATTCGTATTCTTTATGGGGGATCGGTGAAACCCGATAATATGGCGGATCTCATGGCTTGTGAAGATGTGGATGGAGGGTTGGTTGGAGGGGCCAGTTTAAAACCCGATTCTTTTGCAGCGATTGTTAACTATCAAAACCAAAATGTTTCTTCTCGTTGATGGTGAGAATTTAATCATGAAATTGAAAATTGCCATCGGGGCTGACCACGCCGGTTTTAAGGTGAAGGAAGCCATGGTTAAAAGTTTGTCTCAACTCGGACATACCGTTGTGGATATGGGAACCTATTCCGAAGATTCTACTGATTACCCAGACTATGCCGAAAAAGTGGCCAAGGCGGTTTCCAAGGGCCTTAGTGACCGCGGGATTTTGGCTTGCGGTTCGGGCCTTGGCATGTGTATCGCTGCCAACAAAGTTAAGGGCATTCGAGCCGCGACCCCGTGGTCGGTGGACGTGGCCAAATTGGCCGCTCAACACAATTGGGCCAATGTGCTTTGCCTGCCCAGTCGATTCGTGCCGATTTCTCAACTTAAATTGATGGTTAAGGCCTGGCTAAAAACACCTTTTGATAAAGACCAACGTCACGCCCGCCGGCTCAAAAAGGTGCGAAAAATCGAATCCAATTCGTAAATTCCTCGTTTTGTTCAACCAGTGGAGTCGGTTATTAACTTCGCCAACTCGTCACGAATTTTGAATTTTTTCCTAGAGATAGACCTTGCAAGAATGGCTCCTTCCAAGCCATATTATGTGAAGGAAAACAGCGCTAGAATCCATGGAAAATCAAGAACAAGATCAACAACCAAACCCTTCAAAAAAGGCGGGGGTGGATGGGATGATAGAGGAACTTCGATCTGTATTGGAAGGATTGGGCCGCGCCACGCCTCCTCCGTCCCCTCAAAATCCATCTGTGCCCTCTTCTGCTGTCCCTGAAGGTCAGTCCAACCCATCAGTTTCGAATTCACCCCCATCAAACGGAAGTCCCTCAGATGCAGATTTTTGGAAAGGCAATGTTTTAGGTTGGCCCAGCGCGCCTCCGTCACCGCCAACTTCCAAATATGAAAAACCCGCGCTGGAAGGCGAACCTTTTTCTCTCGATACTCCCTTTCTAAGCAACCGAGCTGCTTTTCCCAATTCTCCTTCCTCACCATCTCCGGTGCCCCCACCACCCAAACCCCCAGTCACTTCCATCCCTCCTCAGTTACCAGTAGCGGATACACCACCAATTTCAAATGCGCCTGCTCATCCCCTATCACCCGAGCCACCACCAAGAGATCTTGATCCATTTATGATTCCTGATATTCCCTTGTCCCCGCCGCCCTCTCCCCGGTCCGTGTCTGCGGCCTTGCCTGCGACCCCTGCGCCTGTGGAAGATTGGCCCACTCCGCCGGAACCCCCGGCCACGCAGATGCCTCCCATTTTATTCAAAGAGCCTGAGCCTGCCGACCCTTTTTCTGCTAATAATAATTCTCCACAGTCATTGGAGGTCTCTCCGAATTCGGTTCCGGCTGAGGAATCTGCAGAATCACCCATTCCCATTCCCCAAACCCTTACGATCAAACCTGTTCCTGCCATTGAATCGGAGAATAAGCCGGAAGATCCGCTGAACCTGAATCAGGCAGAACTTAAACCTACCGGATTGATTCAGATTGCCTGTTTTTTCCCTGAGGGCCAGGAACGACAAGCCAAACAATTCTCGGACAAGTTGAGTGAGATGGGAAAAAAATCCAAGTCGAACATGATGTTTGAATTTGTGTTTATTAGCGCATGGGATTTGAAAAGTTTGGATTTGAACGCCTGGAAAAAATCCGCGACATTATCGGGGGCGGACATCCTGTTTGTTTTGTCCTTCAAAAAAGATTTGAACCTCTTTAGGGGATTGACTCTAGAAACGGCCCCTGGAAATTTAAAAAGCCGTCTTGTTACGATGGAACAACTTTCTATGCGAGCCCTTTATATGGATATTTTGATTGAACTAGAGAGAGGCCGCTGATGGCAAAGATTGATGCCGCCTCAGGTTTAAAACCCCTTTACTCATTTGACCAGTTGGTTGTGGGAGTCCACAATCATGTGGCCGTGGCGGCCTGCCTTGAAGTGATAAAAGCGCCTGGAGAAACCTACAACCCCCTCTTTGTCTACGGTCCTCCGGGTGTTGGAAAAACTCACATGATGCAAGCGGTGGCTCACCAGCTGTTGTTGACCAATCCAAAATTCCAAGTGAAATACATTTCAGCTGAGCGGTTCATGAATGAAATTTTGACGGCTATTTCAGAGGACCGTATGTTGGATGTTCGACGTCAATACAGCACACTCGATTTATTGATCATTGATGATGTTCAATACATGACGGAATCCAAGATATCCCAAGAAGAGTTGTTTCACATTTTTAACAATCTTCACCATGCCAATTGCCAGGTCATTTTGGCCGCCGATCGCCCTCCAAATCAATTAACGACCCTCAATAAAAATATTCGTAGTCGTCTGGAATGGGGATTATCGACCGACATTAAAATTCCCGATGAAGCCACTCGGATTGAAATTTTGAAGAAGAAACAGTCACTTAATCCCGGGGTTCAAATGACAGAGGAAATGAATGCCTTTGTGGCGAGGAATTTGAAAACAAACGTCCGGGAACTGGAAGGATTCCTGAAACGAATTCATGCCTATGTAACACTTTCTCGACAGACGTTGAATATGGACCTGGTGAAATCAGTTGTAAAGGAAATATTACCTGAAGGAACACCAATGGAAATGGAGGCTTCTGCCCCGGTAGCGGTCATGCCTCCGCCCCCTCCACCGGCACCACCTCCTTCCCCTGTTATAGAAAAAGCAACTCCCGTTCCACCGCCTCCTCCAGTTGTGGAGAAAAAAGAGGCGAACCTTCCATTTAATTTGCTTTTGGACACCATTGAAGATCAAGATTTGACGATCCCAAAAACGGCCCCTAAAATTCCAGCGCCTCCTCTTCCGGTTATTCCTCTTTCTCCTGTTTTTGAAAAGAAAATCGCACCGCCGCCACAACCTTCTCCGCCGCCTCCTGTTCTCCCACCTTCGCCACCTCCTACTGCCCCACCGCCTCCCGTGGCGCCTATGCCGGTTCCGACTGCCTCACATGCGGCGGTACCCCCACCCTCCACTGTGGTGAGTGGCAATGCCGTGCCCTCTCCTATGCCCGTGGAGATGCCAACTGAGAACAATGATTTGGATTCACAAGATGCGGAAGCCATGGCTGGAGTCAAAGAAATATGCACGGTTTTTTTCTACCCTGAAGGAGCAGAAAAAGAACTCAACACGGTCATAGCCAAGTTCCAAGATGTCATTAAAAAACACAAACTTAAATTCCGACTGAAGAGCATGCACAATCAACCCTACACCTATAAAGGCAAGGTGAATGTCACGGCTTTTGTAGATGTATGCAAAGCCAACAAGGTTCCGGTGGCCATTGTGATTGGGCCTCCGTTGGGCAACATGGTATCTCAGCAGGATTTTGCTGATCAGTTGAATGTGACATTAGATGTGCAAGGTATTTCAGTTCAATTGATCCACTGGACGGAAATTTCGAAAGATTACCGATATCTCAATTTGTCATTGGATATAGCATTGGTGCGAACCCGATGAAGAAGATGATGGACATGATTGGGAAAAAATGGCGAGGGAATGCGGTGGCAGATGTGCTGTCAGCGTTCATGCAGGCCTGGGAAATGCAAGGTCCCGATGAAATTTCGATATCTTCAGGAACGTTGGATGTGGTTCGGGCCTATTTGGGAGATCGGGCTTGTTGTATATGGAAAAAACAAGGTGATGGAATCCTGAAAATTTGTGAACGCGGGATGATGGATCTTTTCTTCTCTGAAAAAGATCCTGAACATCAAGTGGCTCTCAAACGTGCAATGGTGACGGGTTCTTCTGAATTTGATCTGTGTCGTCTGACCCCCATGGTAGAGGATATTCATATGCGGTTCGATGGGCTGTTGCATATCCCCATCAAGAGCAGAGAGGACGTGATGGGCTTATTTTCATTGGCGGTGACCAAAAAAGAATCTCGCGATAGAGAATTTGTCCAGCCCTTGGAATCGTTGGGGCGATTGGTGGCCATCGCCTTAAATTACAGTCGGGATCAAGAGGAGAACCTCAGCCGGGAACGCCGATTGAAAGCGGAAGTCGAGGCCACGACGCATGAATTGAGCGAGACCAACGAACGCCTTATTGCACGAGTCCGGGAACTCAAGACACTTTATGCCGAACTTCAAAAAAGGGTCGAGGAGCTCACCAATGCCAATCGCGCCAAAGACGAATTTCTTTCTATCGTGAGTCATGAACTGCGAACCCCATTAACGTCTCTCAGTGGGTTTTTAAGTGTTCTTCTTGATGAAGAAGCGGGACCCATCAGCGAACAACAAAGAAAATTTTTGGGGATCGCCAAACAATCAGCCACCCGCTTGAACCTCATCATTTCAGATTTGTTGGATGTTTCCCGCATCGAATCAGGACGGCTTAATCTGGAAATGGGGGAATGTTCACTCCATGATATTCTGGTCACCAGCCATGAAGGACTCAAAGCCGCCGCCGCCAATAAATCCATCCAGCTCCGGCTCCATTCATTGCCCACTTTGCCCAAAATCTGGGGGGATCCCAGCCGCCTTCAGCAAGTGGTGGACAATATCGTCTCAAACGCCATCAAATTTACGGATCGGGGTGGAGAAATTGATATTTCCGGTGAAGAAAAAGGAGACTTTTTGTTGATTTCCATTCGCGATACTGGCCCTGGTCTGGCACCCCAAGAGCAAGAAAAGGTTTTTGATATGTTTTATCAGGCCGATGCCTCGACCCGTCGGTCCGCCGGCGGGGCCGGGTTGGGGCTCGCGATCGCGCGAGGAATTGTCAACATGCACGGTGGTCAAATCATGGTGCAAAGCGAAAAAGGAAAAGGGGCCACCTTTTCATTCCTTATCCCCAGAAAACGCGAACAGAAAAAAGCCGCGTAATCATTGGGTTAGGCCTGTATCAAGTGGGCGCGCAGTTCATTCCATAGAAGAAAAAACAGCACGATTTTCAATCCAATTTTTCTTCGTTCATTCGTTTTGAACCCCTGTATACAAAGAAGGCTTTGGCCATGGGGTCATCCTTCAGGAACGAATGAAGACCAGATAAATCTCCGCCACCCACGGACTCGGTCCGTTCGCTTGATTTCAAAGGCGAGCAACCCTCGGGGTCCATAGAGAATAAAATTGCCAATACGCTGGGGTTGGGCGATGAGACCGTTAAACATTTGAACTCAGGGGCAAAAGTGGTTCATGCCACAGAGCCATAACCCTTCAAGTGATATGATCCATCTCCGACTGAAAAAGTTGGAGGAGGTTTCACCCTTGTGTTGAGAAAGAAGTGGCGGCCGGTTCGTGTGGCGGTGATTGGCGGCAGCGGCATTTACCAGATTGAGGGATTAAAGGTGTTGCGTACTTTTTTCCCCTCCACTCCGTTTGGGAAGCCATCGGATCCCATCACGATTGGTCTTTATCAGGACGTGCTGTGCGCTTTTCTGCCGCGGCACGGAAAAGGCCATCGATATCTTCCTTCGGAAATCCCTCAACGGGCCAATTTTTTTGCATTGAAGATGCTGGGAGTTGAACAGGTGGTTGCCATCTCGGCATGCGGTTCTCTTAAGCAAGATTTGGCTCCTCGAGAATTTGTGGTTCCAGACCAAATTGTGGACCGAACCAAGGGAAGGGAATCCACCTTCTTCGGAAAAGGAATTGTGGCGCATATTTCATTTGCCCATCCTTTTTCTAAAAATTTATCCAAGGCCTTGGTTGAATCTATTCGGGCCTTGAAATTACCCGTTCATGACAAAGGTTCTTACCTGTGCATGGAGGGTCCGGCCTTTTCCACGCAAGCGGAGTCTCATCTTCATCAGAAATTAAATTGCGACGTGGTTGGCATGACGGCCATCCCCGAGGCCAAGTTGGCCCGTGAGGCCGAGATGAGTTATGCGCTGCTCGCCATGGTGACGGATTATGACTGTTGGAAGGAAGATGAACATGTTTCTGTTGAAATGGTCATTGGCCACTTGATGGCCAACGCTGAAAACGCAAAAAAAATTCTGGCCCACCTGCTCCCTCGGCTTAAAGAGATTCCCAATGATGCCGCCGGTGCGCTCAAACATGCCATTTTTACCCAACCGGATTACATAAAACCCGCTTTGAAAAGGCGGTTGGCTCCCCTGATTGGAAAGTATGTTTAATGAGAAGGGGTTATATGATGACATTACAGTTTCTTGTTTTTTGTCAAAGAAAACACAGTTTAATGTCATCCCGAGCGAAGCGAGGGATCTCTACAGAATATTTAAATTTCCTGTAGAGATTCTTCACTGCGTTCAGAATGACAAACTCTTCAGTTGCGGAGAATCCACGTTATGATTAAGGCTGTTATTTTCGATTTGGACAACACTCTGGTCAACTTCATGCGGGTGAAACGCGCGGCGGTATCGGGGGCTGTGGAAGCCATGATTGATGCGGGGCTTCCTGTCAGCAAAGACGAGGCCATCAAGCAGGTGTTCAATATGTATGACCGGGAAGGCATCGAAGATCAGCGAATTTTTGACAAGATGTTGGTTGAGAAATATGGGCAAATTGATTACCGTATTCTGGCGGCGGGTGTGGTGGGATATCGTCGGGCCAAAGAAGGGAACATGGTGCTCTATCCCCATGTGCGTCAAACGGTGATGCAACTGATTCGCATGGGTCTTAAATTGGGATTGGTGTCAGACGCTCCGCGAATGTCGGCTTGGACTCGTCTCATTTCGTTGGGGCTCGACTCATTTTTCGACGCGGTCGTGGCCAATGAAGATACCGGCAAACGAAAACCCGATCCGGCTCCGTTTCAATTGGCCCTCAGTCGCTTAAATGTGAAGGCAGAAGACGCTATTATGGTGGGAGATTGGGCGGAGCGGGACATGGTGGGGGCCAAAGCTCTGGGAATGAAAACGGCGTTTGCCCGTTATGGAGATGATTTCAACACCCAGGATGCGGGAGCTGATTTTGAATTGGCCGATATCCATCAGTTGGTGGATATCGTTAAACGTCTCAACGAGAGAGGGGCTTGAGATGTCGGAATTTTTTCAAATATTTTTCAATGTCGCTGTTCCTGTTTTGGCGGGGGTGGTGTATTTTATGTTGGCGCGGTATGTGAAACATATTGGCCCTCTGCGGACATTGGTCACCGGAAAACTGACCTATGATGGAGCCTATTGGGGCTTTTTAATATTGGGAGCTTATTTGGCCACGCGTCCCTTCCAGATTTTACTGGGTCCCCACCCGGCTCCTTTGATTGTGAATTGTATTCGAGAGTTTGTGATGATGGGTTTTTTCAGTCCCGCCGTGACAGTGGCCATGATGAGTTTGGTGCTGGGAAGCGCCAACGTGCCCAAAATGCTCGTACGACTTCTTTTTGGGATGGGGCTTCTTTTTGGGACTCTTTTTGTCATTGTGAATATCAAGGCCATTGGCGGCAGTGAATTCATATTTATGGTGGGTCAATGGCCGGCCTATGATGGTGTTTGGTTCAATGAAGCCCACGGGAAACCGAGTTCGTTGATGCCGGTTCTTTTCCTTTTAAGATTGGTGGATCCCGTGTTGATGGTTTTTGGCGCTGGGGTTTTGGTTCTGTGGCATGGATACAATTACCCCATTGAGAAAAAGATGCTGTATGACAACATGCCCAAGAAACTCTATTACATGGGCGGAGCCTGTATCGCTTTTTCTCTTTCGATGTTGTCGGTGGGTCTTCTGTATTTATTCGCGCATATCCCGAATCAGTGGTGGATCTATTACATTGGGGCCTTGGCGGCGGGTCTCCTAGAGACCAAATCTCTTTCGTTGCCCTTGAGGCGAACCGTCCAAATCACAGAACATGCTTAAAACACGTCCCCGTCGACTTCGCTCCACTCCTTTTTTGAGAACTTTAATCCGGGAGACACATCTTGGACCTCAAAACCTGATCGTTCCTTATTTTGTCGTGCATGGGGAAAAAGTTCGGCGTCCCATTCCTTCCATGCCGGGGCAATATCAACTTTCCGTTGATGAGCTTGTGAAGGAGGCCGCGCAATTGGAGTCGCTCGGCCTAAAGGCGGTTCTACTGTTTGGTTTGCCCGCCAAAAAAGATGCCCGCGGGTCGCAGGCATGGTCTCCCAATGGCATTGTTCAACAAGCGGTTCGGGAACTCAAAAAACATTTTCCTCAGTTGGTGGTTATGACCGATCTGTGCTTTTGTGAATACACCAGTCATGGTCATTGCGGAGTCGTCAAAAAAAATAAAAAGAGAGAGAGGGTCATTGACAATGACACCACTCTAAAATTGCTTGGCATAACCGCGGTCGCGCAGGCCCATGCGGGCGCTGATTTTGTCGCGCCTTCTGGAATGATGGACGGGGCTGTTCGTGCCATTCGCTTGGCTTTGGACCAAAACGGCCACACACAAACCGGAATTCTGGCTTATTCCGCTAAATACGCCAGTGTGTTTTATGGACCTTTTCGCGACGCCGCGGCGTCCGCGCCCCAATTTGGGGATCGACGGTCATATCAAATGGATCCTTCCAACATTCGAGAAGCGATTCGCGAAATTCAAATGGATGTTTTGGAAGGGGCCGATATGGTGATGGTCAAACCCGCCCTTTCTTACTTGGACGTCATTCATGCCGTTCGGCCCGAATTGAAAATTCCACTGGTGGCGTATAACGTTTCCGGGGAATATGCGATGGTTAAAGCCGCGGAAAAGTTGGGGTGGCTGCAAGGTTCAGAAAAATCACAGGCGGCCATGGAAATACTCCTGTCCATTCGTCGAGCGGGTGCGGATCTCATCATCTCCTATCACGCGCTGGAAGTAGCCAGGCAACTCCGTTCTCAGAAAAGCTAAAGAATATGCCGTCGCGGCTTATGCTCTCCTTATCCTCCGCACCTTTTAACAAAAGGGCCGGGATGACGAATCAAAGAGGACTCAAGATGCTAAAGAGAAAGGGGGTTCTGCTTGGGTTCTTGATTATTTCAGGGTTGATCCTCACCGGATGTGCGGTCAAGAAAAAATTCCCCGGTTCTGGAGACACTGCTTGGGGAGTTGATGTTACTTGGCATGGACACTCTTGCTTTACTCTTAAAGACAGTACCAAACGAATGATCGTTTTGGATCCTTTTGACGAAAGCGTGGGATACGATCGGCTTGATTTACTGGCCGATGCTTTGCTCATTACGCACAACCATTTTGATCACAATTATCGGCGGGCTGTTAAATCTCGGCTGAAACAATTGGACATGGTCCAGAGCACCGGGACGGTGAGTGTCGCGGGAGAAATCCAGGTGAATGGGTTCCCTTCTTTTCACGATTCGGAGTTCGGGACTATTCATGGCCTTAATATTCTTTATTCGTTTTCTATGGGAGGGCTGCGTTGTCTTCACTTGGGAGATATTGGAACCGACGAGTTGCCGGAAGGCTTGTTGGCACAGGCTGGACAGGTTGATATTCTTTTTATTCCTGTGGGTGGGAAAGTGACGTTGGACGCGGTCCGGGCAAAAAAAATGGTCGAGCTTATAAACCCCAAGGTGGTTTTTCCGATGCATTACGGAAAAGTTCGGTTTTTTCCTTTTGATCCCGTGGAAAAATTTACCTCCCTATTTTCACCGGACCAAGTTAGAATCCTGAACGAATCACATGTGCGAATAAAAAAAATGGAGCTTCAGGATCAACCCATCTTGTACATTCTCAAATCCATCTCAAAAAACTAAAAGGACCCTCTATGAACAGCCGCGTTATTTTAATTTTGATGCTCCTACTGACCTTTGGAATGCCACGCCTCGGATGGGCGCGTCCCACCACGAGAGCGGAGGCGGTCCCGAGCGATGACAAACTGAAGATGGCCTTCCCAGGGCAATCAGGGCCGATCCCCTATGAAAATTATGGGGTTTTCGAAGGCTTGGGAACTGAAAATTACAAATACGTCATCAAAGACAAGGTGGGCCTGGGCCAGGCGGCGGGTCAAGGAATTTTCCCCTACGAAAAGGCCACCAAAGACCCGGTCTATCGATTGCTCACAAAACAGAAAGCGCTCGAAGGCAGTCATTGGAAATTCGTGGACGGAAATGAAGCCGCTAAGAATTTTTATAAGTGGTCCACCACAAATGAGGATCCGGGTGTGAAACAATTTTATACCGCGATGATGCTGGAGCGGGCCGGGGCCTTGGAGCAAGCCGTCAAAGCCTTCTACGCTTTGGCGATTCATTTCCCTAGAACGGTGTCTTGGACTTATTATGATACCCCGTGGTATGTGGGACCGGCCTCCTTGGACCGTGTTGAACAATTGTTGCGTCGTCATCCAAAGTTGAAAATGAAGCTAGAGGGAGCGCGTATCTCCATTAAGGGTCGGTTCGATGCCAATCCCAAAAACGATGTTTTTAACATCAATCCCGGAAAATTGGTCGCAACGAAGAAAAAGGAAAAAATCAAAGTTGAAGACCTGTCAAAAATGGAGGTGTTAAAGACGATCGGCGGTCCCACCTTCCAACTAAAGCAATATTCCAATCGTCATTGGCAATTTTTTGTCTCTGGCAAACCATTCCCCATACGGGCGGTGACTTATTCTGTCACTCCGGTTGGGAAAAGCCCCGACAGAGGAACATGGAATGTATCGAAAGATTGGCAATGGGTGGATACCAATGAAAACAAACGTCACGATGGATTTGAGGAAAGTTATCTGGACAGAAACGGAAATTGTAAGCGCGATATGGGAGAAGCCATTGTTGGGGACGGCCGCATCCTAAAGTCGTTGGGCATCAACACCCTGCGCGCCTATCACCATCTCTACGACAAGGAATTTTTTAGAAAACTCCACAAAGATTATGGCTTCTATATCCTGTGTGGTGATTTGTTGGGAGGGTATGCGGTGGGCAGTGGCGCCACGTGGGCGGAGGGGACGGATTATTCGAACCCCAAACAACAGGAGACCATGTTGGCCGGTCTCGAAAAAATGGTGAATGAATATAAAGACGAACCCTATATTCTCATGTGGGTTCTCGGGAATGAAAACGTGTATGGCGTGGCGAACAATTCGAATAAAGATCCGGAGACCTTTTTCAAATTTGTTAATCGGGCGGCGGAATTGATTCACAAGCTGGATCCCTCTCGTCCTGTGGCCATTTCCAATGGGGATTTGCTGCATATGGATTTAATCCATCAATATTGTCCAGCCTTGGATGTCATGGGGGCGAACGCCTACAGAGGAGAACAAGGGTTCGGGCGGCATATGTTTATGGATGTTCAGGAATTACTCGATCGACCGTTGTTGATCACCGAATATGGCGTTTCTGCTTATGCTGACGGATATACGCAAAAGCAAGCCGAAGCTTATCAGTCCATGTATTTGGCCAACAATTGGGAAGATATGGCGGCCAATATGGCCGGGCGTGGGGTGGGGAATGCGCTTGGGGGAGTTCTGTTTGAATTCATGGACGAGTGGTGGAAAGCCAACTCAGATTTGCCTGAGAAGGTCCAAAAAGCCAAGGCGGATTGGTATGCGTCTCGCTCTGCGACGTATAAAAATTTGCAACCCAACGTCCAGGAAACGGTCCCCCAATTTGGATTCCCTTTTTTGGATGGGTGGAGTTATGAAGAGTGGTATGGTCTTGTCTCGCAAGGAAGCGGACACGACAGTCCGTTCTGTCGAGAACTTCGCCCGGCCTACCACACCTTAAAAAATATGTGGAACCCATGAAGCGACTTCTATTTCTTGCTCTGTTGGGAGCCGCGGGAGCCTTTGTTTTTCGGGCCATGTGTTTTGAAGGAATTTATTTGGCGTCGGAATCGATGGAGCCACAATTCCCCAAGGACATGCACATCATGGTCAATAAATTGGCTCTGCTTTATAAAAAGCCAATGAGAGGTGATGTGGTCATGTTTGATTCTCCCATCGATCCGAAAAAAGGATTGGTGAAACGGGTGGTGGCTGTTGAAGGAGATACGGTCGAAATCCGTGACAAAAAGGTTTATTTGAATGGAAAAATGATTGACGAACCCTATGTTCAATTTTTAAATCCCGATACCATATTTAATGGCGATAATATGGCTCCCCTCACCATTCCATCTGAGACCGTATTTGTAATGGGCGACAACCGCGACGTTTCAGGAGATTCACGAGATTGGAGGTCTCCCTCTGGAGAGCCCGTCCCTTTTTTGCCATTGGCCAATATTAAAGGTTTCGTTCAAACTAAAAATTAAGAGAATTCTACATGGGCACATCAAAATCTGAACTTCTTTTCCAAAACGCTCAAAAACACCTGGTCGGAGGTGTGAATTCTCCCGTTCGGTCTTTTAAAGCGGTGGGAGGGCATCCGCGGTTTATTCAGTGCGCCAAGGGCGCTTATGTCGAAGATGTAGATGGAAACCGATTTATCGATTTCGTTGGTTCTTGGGGGCCTATGATTTTGGGACACAACCCCGATCGGGTCATTAAGGCGGTCAAAGAACAGTTGGACCGGGGCACTTCCTATGGGGCTCCGTGTGAAGTGGAAGTCGAATTGGCGCAACAGATTAAAGAGGCCCTGCCGTCGATTGAGTTGTTGCGGTTTACCAGTTCGGGAACCGAAGCCACCATGTCAGCTTTGCGTTTGGCGCGGGCAGTGACCAAGCGCGCACGGATACTTAAATTTGAGGGAAGCTATCACGGTCATTCGGATGGCTTGTTGGTTTCTGCTGGTTCTGGGGCCACCACGTTTGGAGTGCCGTCCAGTCAAGGTGTCCCGGATTTCCTGGCCAAAAACACCTGGGTTTTGCCCTATAATGATGTCGAGGCTTTGGATGTTTTGTTTACCACGCAAGGAATCAATATTGCGGCGGTGATTCTCGAACCGGTGTGCGGAAATATGGGCGTGGTCGAACCTTCAAAAGAATTTTTGAACGCTCTCTCAAAATTGACAAAGGAATATGGATCTTTGCTGATCTTTGATGAAGTGATGACGGGGTTTCGTTTGGGATGGTCGGGCGCTCAAGGACTCTTCAACATGAAACCCGATCTCACTTGTTTGGGAAAAATCATTGGCGGAGGGTTTCCCGTGGGCGCTTTCGGGGGCCGGCGAGAATTGATGGAACAAATTGCTCCGATGGGGCCGGTGTATCAGGCCGGAACGTTATCTGGAAATCCCATCGCCATGTCGGCGGGTTTGGCCACGTTGAAAAGTTTAAAGTCCTTAAAGCCCTATAAGACACTTGAGAAAATAACCAGTGACCTTGCGGTTTTTTTAAGAAATGAGGGGAAAAAGAAAAAAATTCCTATTCAAGTGAACCAGGTGGGCTCGATGTTTACGGTTTTTTTTACCTCTGGAGTGGTGGATTCATATCTATCCGCCATGGAATCCGACACGAAAGCCTATGCCACTTTTTTCAATTCGCTTTTGGAGCAAGGCGTTTCCATGCCGCCTTCTCAGTTTGAAGCCGCGTTTGTTTCAACGGAGCATGACGCGAAGGTGATGGATCAGGCAAAGAAAATTTTTAGTGAAGCTTTTTCAAAAGTGGCGAGGGCTTTGTGAAGATTGGATCCGAGCTGCTTTGGTTGTCCGAGGACGATGTTCGTTCTCTGCTGACGATGGACGAAGCTCTTCATGGGGTTGAAGCGGCTTTTCGATTACACGGAGAAAAACAAACCCAAATGCCCACGAAAATATATTTGGAGTTTGATCCCTACGGAGGAGACCTTCGGGCCATGCCGGCCTATCTCAAGGGCGACATGGCCGCGGCCGGAGTCAAGATTGTGAATTCAAACCCCTCCAATCCAAGCCAGGGGTTGCCGGCGGTGGCGGGAATTATGGTGTTTGTGGACCCTCGAACAGGGTTGCCCTTGGGCCTTTTTGGAGCCGGGCATTTAACCGCTATGCGAACCGGGGCGGCGGGTGGAATTGCCGCCAGATATTTGGCGCGGGCGTCCTCTTCGACGGTGGGTCTGATTGGTTGCGGTCGCCAAGCTGAAACCCAGTTTGCGGCGTTGAGAAAATTCTTCCCGGTTCAGCGAGTGTTGGTGTGGGGGAAAACGAAACAAGAATCTGAGACTTTTTGTTTGGAAGTAAAGAAAAAAATCGGCGGGGATGACGGCTCACCAGGCCCTGAAATTATTTCAGTCGGGTCTGTTGAGGAGGCTTGCCAAGTTGACATCCTTGTGACCACAACTCCTGTACGTGAACCGTTGGTGAAAGCGGCATGGGTCAAGCCGGGCACACACATCAATGCGATCGGGGCCGATGCGCCGGGCAAACAAGAATTGGAATTTGCGCTGGTCAAGTCCGCCCGTGTTGTGGTAGATGAGTGGCACCAAGCCTCTCATGCGGGCGAAATCAATGTTCCAGTCGCCGCCGGTCAATTTCTCAAAAAAGATTTAGCGGCCCAACTGGGTGAAATTGTGACGGGTCAAAAACAAGGGCGCTTGAAGGACCAAGACATTACCGTTTTCGATTCCACAGGGCTGGCCATTCAAGACGTGGCTGTGTCCAAAATTATTTTTGATAAAGCCGTAAAACTTAACAAAGGTCAGGTGTTGAAGATTCATGGTTGAAATTGCTCCCTTTAGGGCCCTCCGTTTAAAATCCGAAAAAAAAGGTGCCGATATCTCGTCTTTTATTTGTCCACCGTATGATGTGATTTCTCCTCAAGAGCGGGACTCCATTGAACGAAAGAATCCCAACAATGTGGTTCGGCTCGAATTGCCGAAGGGGTCTGAATCTGAAAAATTCAAGGGAGCCGCCGCGCTTCTTCATCGTTGGATTGCCGAAGGAACTCTCCAAGAAGACCGGGTTCCCTCCTTGTATCTTTTAGAAACCACTTTTCAGATCAAGGATTCTTTTGCGCCGTCCAAACCGCTTAAAAGATATGGGGTGCTCACCTCCCTGCAGTTGGAAACGCCAGGGAAAGGCGCCATTCACCCCCATGAAAAGACCTTACCCAAAGCCAAAGAGGAGCGCCTCAATTTAATCACGGCGCTTCGAACGGATGTGAGTCCCATCTTTGGCCTCTTTTTTGATAAGAAAAAAGCTTGGGGAAAATGGGTCAAGAAAGTTATTAAGGAAAAACCTTTGGTTCAGGGTCGAGAAAGCAGAAGTTTATTCCATCGTTTGTGGAAAGTGGAGGCCCCTGTTTTACAAAAGGAACTTCGTTCCATTCTTAAATCCAAAGATCTTTACATCGCCGATGGGCACCATCGATATGAGGTGGCTTGGGCGTATAGCGAGCAGCGACTCACGGAGGAATCTTCCGCGGGTTTGAATGAAGCTTGGCGGTACGTCATGACCTATGTGTGTCCCATGGAAGAGCCGGGGCTCCTCATGTTGCCGACCCATCGATTGGTGAAATCTCAACATTCCCTCCAAGATTGGAGGGATCATTTGTCGTCTATGTTTGATGTCCGAAGTGTTCCCAATATGAAATCCTTGATTCAGGAGTTAATCGACTCAAAGTCCGGCAAGATAGGATGGGTGTATGCGGGCGGCAAGGCAATTCTTACACTGAAATCCGGTCTTTCATTGGACCTGATTCTGGGAACTCGGCCGCCCGCCCTGCGGGCCTTGGATGTCGTGTTGCTTCACGATGCGGCCATGGGAGAGGCGGTGAAGCCCGATTTTTTAAAAGAGCGAGAAGTTGTTTTTACGCGGGATTTGGCCGCCATGGAAACCTTGGTCAATAAAGATCCCGCTTGGGTGGGATTTGTGTTGGGCTCTCCAGGCGTGGAGTCCTTGGCGAAGGTCGCGGAGGCGAATGAAGTGATGCCTCCCAAAACCACCTATTTTTATCCCAAAGTTCCGACGGGATTTACCTTAATGCACAAGGAGCAATTGATCCGATGACGTGGTTGGACATCACTCTGGTGGTGGTGCTGCTGGTCTTTATCGCGCTGGGCGCGCGCGTGGGCAGCATTTGGATGGGGGTTTGCTTGATGGGAGGTTTTTTCGGGGCCTTTTTGGTGGAATATTACGCGTTACCGGCAGCTGAATGGATGGGGGGGTTTTCCGGCGCAAAATTACTGGCAAGTGTTTTGTTATTTGTCGGTGGGGTGACAATCGCACTTGTTCCGGGTTGGGTGATCAGCCGGCTCGTATCCGCTGTTTTTCTGGGAGTGTTTGACAGTGTGGCGGGGCTGCTCACGGGGGCTCTGGCAGGGCTTGTTTGTGTCTCACTTGTATTTTTTTTCTTGATTCCCCATTTTCCCCAAATCGAAAAGGGAAAAGTTTGGAAGCGATCTAAATTGGTTCGCCCTCTCTATCATGCCATCGAAGATTTTTTTAATGACACGCGTTTTCGCCGAGGATCTACCACGGACCAGCTGACAGATGAGTTCATGAAAGACGTCACTCCCGTTCTGGAAAAAACCGGGAAGAAAATCGGTTCCACTCTCAAAAATATTAAGAAGTGAAGTTTTCGTTTGCAGGTATTCCTCAGGATCTCTTGGCGTTCTGGGGATTTCTTCACCCTGATCCCATCCATGGTTTCTTCTTGGGTCCCGTAACACCCCACTCTTCCGTTGTTTATATGTCTGCGGGAGAGCCTCGGAGAATTTGGAAATGTGATTCCAAAAAAGTTGGAGGGGTTCTAAAAGACATTTCAGCTCGTTTTCATCCGGGTTTGGGCGTGCCTCGGTTTTTCGGTTTTTTGGGTTTTAATGCAGGACGTTCTTTTGACCCGGGGCTGGCCCGACATTCTCTCAAACCCCATCCCCTGGGGACTCCCGCCGCATTTTTCGGCGATTATCCCCACGTGGCCCAAATAGATTTCAAACGCAATCAAACCATTCTCTTTACACAAGGGCCGTCCCAGGTTACGACCGATATAAAAAGAAAAGTTGCCATCTTTCTGAAACGTCCCTTTGCTCCCAGTCGAAAAATTCCCAAACATGGTGTTGGCCAAATGCATGTGCCCAGCTTGGCGTCTTTTTCGCGGCAGGTGGCTTCGGCCAAGGCGGCCATCTCAAGAGGTGATATTTACCAAGCCAATTTAAGTCTCCGATTTTCGGGTCCGTTTAAAGGAGACACGGTCGATTATTATCGAAGGCTTTCACTCAACAACCCCTCTCCCTATTCTTGTTTGATCAAGTGGGGAGGGGCGTGTATGGTCAGCGCTTCACCTGAACTTTTGGTTCGAGTCCAAGGAAGAAAAGTGGCGGTTCGGCCCATAGCGGGGACTCGTCCTCGTTCAAAAAATCCGCGATTGGACAAACGACGGCGGGGACAATTGTTGTTGTCTCCCAAGGAAAGGGCCGAACATGTCATGTTGGTTGATTTGGAGCGCAATGACTTGGGACGTGTTTGCGTGCCAGGTAGCGTGGAAGTTAAGGATCAATATCAAGTGGAGAAATATTCTCACGTGATGCACATCGTCTCTCAAGTGGAGGGACGGTTGGCCAGAGGGCGGTCTTCCGTCGATGCGCTGCAGGCTGTTTTTCCAGGTGGTACCGTGACGGGATGTCCCAAGATTAAAGCGGTCGAATTAATTGAGGACATTGAGGGGGTGGCGCGGGGGCCGTTTTATGGAAGCGCTGGATTCTTTTTCAACAATGGAGACGCTGTATTCAATATCTTGATTCGAACAGCGTTGATCCAAAACAAAAAAATTTATGTCCAAGCGGGTGCCGGCATTGTGGCGGATTCACATCCAAAACGAGAGTATCGTGAAATCATGGCCAAGGCCGCGGCGCTCCTGGAAGCAATAAAAACATAACTTTCTATAGGATGATTTCGAAATTTCTTGTTTCTTTTCGACGAAAATCACAGCTTAATGTCATCCTGAGGTCGCCGTGGCGACCGAGGGATCCCCACAGGATATTTAATAATCCTATAGAGATTCTTCACTGCGTTCAGAATGACAAACTCTTCAATTGCGGAGAATCAGCGCTATGATTGTTTATTTGAACGGAAAATGGATTCCGGAAAACAGAGCCTTTATTTCTATTCAAGATCACGGTTTCCTGTATGGAGATGGGGTTTATGAAACTTTGCGTGTGAAGGACGGCGACCTTTTATTTCTCAAGGAACATCTTGATCGTTTGTTCAATTCTCTCTCAAAAATTTCGTTGGAGCAGGTTTATTCCAGGGAAAAATGGAGAGAAATCTTAGAGACAATCGTTCGGCGCAACCGTCATAAAGAAGCGGTGGTTCGGCTCACCGTTACGCGGGGGGTGGGCCCCCATGGGTTGGACCCCGATCTGTGCGAGAAGCCCACTGTGGTCATCACTTCACGTCCTTACCTCGGATATGAAGAACGGCTGTATAAAAAAGGAATGACCTTGGCGATCGTGAATGTCCGTAGAAACACGCCAGAGGCAACACCTCCCTCCATAAAATCGATCAGTTGTTTGAACAGCGTCTTGGCCAAAATCGAGTCCAAAAAAGTCAAAGCGCATGAAGCCTTGATGCTGTCCGATGAGGGGTTCCTGACCGAAGGCACCATCAGCAATATATTTCTCGTGAAAGGGGGGCAACTTTTTACTCCGGCTTTAGACGGGTGTCAGCTACCAGGAGTGACGCGCGCGGAGGTGTGCCGCTTGGCGCGAGAACTCACTATGGATGTGCGGGAAACAAAATTAACAGCGGCTGACATCTCATTGGCCGATGAAATTTTCCTTACAAGTACGCTTCTGGAAGTGATGCCAGTGAGTCTTGTTAAAACCACCCATGACGCATCCACTCTCTTTCACAAACGAGACTGGCCCATCACGCGAAGGTTGATGATTTGCTACACTTCCGCCCGTCGTAAATCCAACCGCGTTCGCGGACCCATTTGAGAGAGTTATGAAATCCCAAGAACCCAAAAAAAGAATTCTTAAACTTGGCATGCCCAAGGGCAGTTTACAAGAAGCCACCACAGAGCTTTTCAAAAAGGCCGGCATCCGCATCAGTTCGGGAGATCGATCTTATTTCCCTTATTGTGACGATGAGGAAATCGAGGTGATGTTGGTCCGTTCCCAAGAAATGGGAAAGTATGTGCAAGACGGTCTTTTTGATGCCGGCCTCACCGGACAGGATTGGATTTTAGAAACCGATTCCAAGGTCAAAGAAGTATGCGAATTGATTTATGGGAAATCTGGGTTCCGCCCGGTTCGCTGGGTGTTGGCAGTTCCCAACGACTCAAAAATTCAAAGCGTAAAAGACCTCCAAGGAAAAACCATCGCGACAGAACTCGTTAATTTCACCAAAAAATATTTGTCTGAACGAAAAATAAAAGCCACGGTGGAGTTTTCATGGGGCGCCACTGAAGCCAAGGCCGGTATGTTGGTGGATGCGATTGTTGAACTCACTGAAACGGGGCGATCGCTTAAAGCCAACAAACTTCGCATTGTTGAAGACCTGTTGGCCTCTACCACCCGGTTCATTGCCAATGCGGAAGCATGGAAGGATCCATGGAAACGGGAAAAAATCGAAAATATCGCCATTCTGTTAAAAGGCGCCTTGGCCGCTGAAGGCATGGTGGGTCTCAAGATGAACCTGGAAGAGAAAAATTTGGAGAAAATTATGGGCATTCTTCCCTCGCTCAAACGTCCCACTGTCAGTAAGTTAACCCTTCCTGGATGGATCGCCATTGAAGTGGTGGTGGAAGAGTCGGTGGTCAAACGAATTCTTCCGGAACTCAAACGGGCCGGAGCCGAAGGAATCATTGAATATCCCCTCAATAAGTTGATAGCCTGATCCCTATGATCCTCGATAAAGAAACCAAATGGCTCTGCGAAAATGCGAAAAACCTTGAGAAATATTCTGGTCATTGGGTGGTATTTTCCGCCAGAGAAGGGCTGATGAGCGATTGTGTGAATCTTGCTGATGCTTTGAAAATGGCCAAAAACAAAAAATCCAAATCTATTCCCTTCCTCTTACACGTTCCTTCCAAAGAAGAACTCGTTTCACCTCTCCCCGTTGCCACGAAAAAATAGCCGTTCTCTTTCAGAAATTCGTTATCAATTTCCTTATGTGAAATTTCATGGGAAATATTATCCACTTATTCCCGTTACGCTTAAACATGCTTCTCATGTGGTGAACACCTTTGCGCTCATTGATTCTGGAGCGTCTATATCGGTGTTTCGTCCGGAAATTGCTGCAGCCTTGCACCTGCCCAAAGCGGGTCGAGAAAAATTTTCATTAAACACGGCGGACGGCCAGGTGGGTATTGGGGTGGTGAAAATTGGCGTGGAGATTGAGGAAACCAAGTTCGCGGCCAACATTGGATTCTCTGATACGGAAGCCACCAGTTTTAACATTCTCGGGCGTGAAAGTTTTTTCCATCGGTTCAGTATTTGTTTTAATGAAATTATGAAGACGGTTATTCTTGTTCCATTGGAGAGTGTGAAACCATGAACATCCGAGTTCGGTTTGCTCCTTCACCCACGGGTTTTTTGCACGTGGGCGGCGCTCGAACAGCCCTCTACAATTGGCTCTACGCCCGCCATCACAAAGGAACTTTTATATTGCGCATCGAAGACACCGATGAAGCCCGTTCAACCGAAGAATCCATGCGGGCCATTATTGAGGGGCTTCATTGGTTGGGTTTGGATTGGGATGAAGGCCCCGGCGTTGTGGACGCCAAAAGTTCGGTCGGAAAACATGGGCCTTATTTTCAGATGGACCGCCTGTCCACCTACCGACGATGTCTAGATGAGTTGGTCAGCAAGGGGAAAGCCTATCCGTGTTTCTGCACAAAAGAGGACCTCGAAGATATGCGCACCCGGGCCATGCTGGCCAAGCGACCTCCCAAGTACGACGAACGTTGTCGGAGCATTTCTATTCAAAAAGCCGGAGAGAGGATTTCGGGTGGAGAACCCCATGTGTATCGGTTTGCTCGGCCGCATGATGGAAATGTGGAATTTAATGATGTGGTGAAAGGTCCGCTCAAATTCGAAAGTGAATTATTGGATGACTTTGTTTTGCTGAAATCTTCAGGGGTTCCCACTTTTATGTTCGCCGGCGCGGTGGACGACCATCTCATGGAGATCACACATGTCATTCGAGGCGATGATCATTTGTCCAACACCCCGCGTCAGATTCAACTCTTCGAGGCGTTTGGATGGAGCAAGATTCCCATCTTCGCCCATATCTCGATGATTCATGGCCCCGATGGGTCTCGGCTTTCGAAAAGGCATGGCGCCACTTCTATTGAGGAGTTTCAGAAAGCGGGATATCTTCCTGAGGTGATGGTGAACTATCTGGCGCTTTTGGGCTGGTCAACGTCTGATTCTCAGCAATTGTTCAACTCAGCGAATCGCTTCCAAGAGTTGATTGAAAAATTTGAACTGGAGAGATGTCAAAAAAGCCCAGCCGTTTTTGACATGGAAAAACTCAAGTGGATGAATGGGGTTTACATTCGAAATTTAACGCGGGATCAATTGCTCGAGAGAACCTGGCCATTTTTGGTGGCAGCGGGTTTGGTGCCAGAAGGAGCCCCTGAGGAACTGAAAACCTATGTCCATCAAGCCTTGATGCTTGAGCAAGAGAAGTTGGTCCTGCTTTCCGATGCGCCTGGATTGATTGATTTTTTCCTTACCAAGGATGTGATTTTTGACCCGGAATCAGTCGATAAGGTGCTTAAAAAGGAAGGAGCGAAGGAAGTTTTGGCCGGAATCTCCACGCGATTCGAGTCTTTGCCGACTTTAACGGCTGAAAATACAGAAAAAACTTGTCGAGATTATGCCGCTGGAAATAACCTGAAAAATGGCCAAGTCTTCCATCCCGTGCGTGTGGCGGTTTCAGGGCGAACCAAAGGTCCCAGTCTTTTCCATATGCTCGAAGTGATGGGAAAAGATCGGGTCTTGGCGAGAATTCGCACAACGATAGAGAAATTCTAACTCTCCAATTTTTGGGGAAGAAGCGGTCTCTTTACTATACTGCCCCGACGGATGGACAACAAAAAATTTTTCACCAATATTGATTTCAATAAGTCCTGGGACGTGGAGGACTGGGAAAAGTTTTTTCAAGCGCAAGATGATTATCGCGTTTCCTGCCAAAACCAAGAAATCCGCAAGAAACCCATGGCCAAAATTAAATTCGTGGGTCCTGATGAAGTCAAAGCCTTCGAACCTTTGATTCATGAGTATGGGGTCACCACCGCCCCTTCTATTGTCGGGCAAATTCATGGGGAGCCTTTTGTGGGGGACCAGTGCCCAGAGGCTGATTATCATCCAGCCACAAACGAAGATCCTCATTATTGGGGGGAAGGTGCCCCGCTTTCAACCGTTCTTATTTATCGTGATTGCTGTCGTTTCGCGATCTGCACGTCTCAAGAAATTGATCGATATCTTAAATTCAAAGACCTCGCTTACCGAAAAAAACACGGAGCTGAATTTGAATCCCTTCGTTTTCACGCCAATTGGATCGCCATCAACATTGCGCAAGGCCACACCATTGGATATTCAGAAGAGCGGGTGCGAGGTAATATCGCCAAAGTGATTCGCGCGCTGAAACATGCGGACATTTGTATGGGCCTTTTAAGTCGGGTGTCCCTTCGAACGAAATCGGTTCGGTTAAGAGAAGATTTGTTTTCTTTTGCCGTTCAACTCCGCAACGGCCTTTTCCATTGGTGTGATGAGCTGAAAGCCCGTCTTCCTTAACCCGAAGAATTCAGTTGAACGACCGTTATCGTCTATCAATAGTGAATATTTCAGTGCCGTCATCCCGGCATGCTTTCTGGCCGGGATCCAAGTTTTCTTCATGGGGAAAACCTGGGCCCCGGCCAAAAGATTGCCGGGGCGACGATTCAACTGAAGCATTCCTGCTAAAACTCTTCGGTTTTTGATTTTTTGAGGCGGGAGAGCGGAATGCGGATCAGAGAAGAGGGATTTTCGGTGACCACCCACATCTTCCCCTTTTGAATCGAAAAGCCTGTGGGAAGGGATCCTTTTAAAAACGGGTCCAAGTCAAAAGAACGCAACGATAAAAGTGGTTTTTGTAGGCGATATACATTGATCAATCGAGATTTCCCGTCCAGAATCCACAACCTGTTCTTATAAAAAGAAAATGCCGTGACGTTGGCATCAGGAAGCGGAAACGTATCCCGGATTTCTTCAAGGTCATTTCCTCTGTGTCGATAGAGTTTCTTCGTGTCCTGATCCGCTGACCATAAATCTGTCCCATCAAAAAAAAGACCCACGGGTTTTGTGCCAGGGCTGTCCACCGATGCGACGATTTGATGTTCCGGTGTTGTGGTGTGAAGGTTGATTTTTCTATCCAAGCTATCCAGCGACCACAGCGTTTTTTCTGACCAAGCCAGGCCAGTGGCCAAACTATTTGAGAGCGATTCAACCGATTGGATGGGCAGGTCGGAGGAGAGCTTGTGCACATAAAGTGACCTTCTGAACCAATCCATGATGACGACGTTGTCTTTCACGAAAATCGGCCCCAAGGTGTAATGGTAAGGAAGACTAAAAGTCTTAATAAAAAACGACGTAAGGAAATATCCTGTGGCGAGACCGATTCCTGCCAATCCCAAGGCCAACCCTCCCCACTTTTTCCATTGAGCTTTTTGTGAACCTTGCCAACCCAATTGAAAGGCGCCGGCTGGCTGGCCGGCCCGAAAGGGAATACTGGACTTGGCCTTACTCGCGCGCCTCAACTCCTGTTCCAATTCTCCCATCAAACTTTTCAATCGGTCGTTATTGAATCGGGACTTTTTGATGGGTTCTTCCGGGGGTGGAGCGGTGGGATTGGATCCGTGTCCGGCCACCATAAATTCTTCCATGATTCGGTTGATTTTTTGTTCGTAACTGTTTTTAGCCGTTTCCCACTCTTTTTCCATGCGTTTTTGATAACTGTCGATGTCCCCCACCAATTCAGCCGCGGCGGGCGGCAAGTCATCCGGCAAAATCGCATCGAGTTTTGGAGGCGTTCTTACGTCGTCTGATGCTATTTGATCCTTTGGATCGGAATCCTGGGGTTCAGGTCTGGGATCTTTTTCTGAAAGTGCCATAAGGTGATTTAAGTGTAATGGCCCCCCGGGTTCTTTTCCACCTCCTTATTATTAAGGAGTGTGGGGATCATTGTTGAACTCGGCGGCGAATTCTCTCTAATTCCTTGTTAATCCGGCTGGCGCCCTGCTCGCCGAAACGTTTAAGCATGTCGGTCAAGAGTTCCAGCCGTTCGTGGTCTGTGATTTCACGTTGAGAAACCTCATCGTAATACTCCCAGGCGCGTTTGAGATCCGCATTGACGGGAATTTTGAACCCACTGGATGGACGTGAAACGGCCGCAGGTCTGGGTTTGGCCACGGGGGTCGGTTTGACCACCGGTCCGCTCTTGATGACGGGTTGTTCAACAAGGGGCGGTGTTTTCTTTTGCGATTTTGGTTCAGGAACAGTTTTTACAGGTTGAACCCGTAATGATTTTTCCTGAAGGTTTGGTTTGGTTTCCGTGGCCGGAGTCGTCTTGGAATCTTTGAGTGTCGTTTTTAGATTTGTGATTTCCATGTCGACCAAGGACATGTCAATTCCAATTTCCCCATACAAGGCTTTCATTTGATTAAGCAAGATGATTAATTCTTCAGCTGGCGCTCCCGCTGATTTTCGCAGCATGTAATACCCCAAAGCGGCGCCAAAGGCTTGTATGGCCATGTCTTTGTCGGACATTTTCTTTTGCTCTGTTGTGATGGGCGGGGTCACCTGTTGCGGCACCGGCGCCACAAGCGCGGCTGGCGCTTCTGGCAATTCCTCGATCACTTTCAATGATTCGGTTTCTGGGCTTGCAATAACATCATTTATCTTTGCGCGGCGGGCCAAGAGTTCTCGATATGCGCGCGTAACCACTTCATCGGTGGGCATCATTTCAACCAAGCGGCGCACATAATCTATGCAATTCTCCAATTCATTTCGTCGATAAGTTTGAGCCGCCAATTCTGCCAGGGTCATCGCGGTTATGGCTGCTATGCGATCGAGTTTCTGAACATTCACGGGCATGACCGCCAGTTTCATGAGCGTTGATTTGGGATTGTTCCGAACCGATGTCTCCAGCGCCTCAAATCCGATGGCTTTGTCGTCATCTGGAATCCCTTTCAGGAGAGCGAATTTGAGTTGCGGCCATTCCATCAAATCGGCGGAATGTTTGCGAATCAAGTCCCGCAAATCGCTGCGGATGCTGCGGAACCCTTCATCATCTAGGGAATATTTCCTAAGCAACAGCATCATCAACTGATCTTTGTGATCCGATGGCAGGTTTCGATCCAGGCTGAAGCGCGTGAGAATAACATGGGCACTCAAACTGTCATAAGCAAACGCTTTTAAGAGATCGATGTTGGAATAATCCTTGGCGAATTGTTGTGAAGCGTTCCCCAGTTTAACGGCAAAACCCAATCGATGTGTTCCCGTCGTTTCTGAAAGATTGCCCACGGGGAAACCGAAGGCGTAATCCAAACGGAATCTGGAGAACAGATAGGACAGCCCCATCGTCATCGCTTTATACCCGCGCGACCCACTCGCATAACCGCCTCTTAAGATCAACGCGCCCATCGTGGCGAAAGGAATGTTCCGTTCAAGACCAAAGGCCAAGTCCTGATCTTTTTGACCCAAAAGCCGTTCCACTTGTCGTGATTCCACTGCGATGGTTCCCCAAGCGGGCCGGTAAGCCAACCCATATTTTAAGGCGCGTGGAGCGCGGTCGCCATCTCCTCCGATTGAAACATCAGGTTGGTTGAGATTGATAATCGCGAGGCCTGCCGTGTATTGGTATTTCGGTCCAAACTGCGCCAAGGCGCCAAAGTCGGCGGCGTAACTGTCTTTGGCTGTTCCTTTCGTGAAGAGCTGGTCCTGTTGATTGGATCCCACCCCGGCATCATTGAGCGCATTTTCAGTGAATCGATCTTGTTGATATTGGCGGTGAAGTTGTTTCAGGTTTCCACCGATCGAATAAATGCCGCGCATTCCATATTGCTCCAGATCCAAGCGGTGACCATAGCTGATCATGATTGTTCTCTCATTGAACAGATTGTCTCCCTTGAAATTGTGGTAGGCAAATCCAAGCGCACGGTAACCGAGGTTCAGTGGTAACGCGTATCCCAAATATGTGGTGCCAAGCTCAGATCCATCTCCCAAGCCTTTGACCACTTGTCCATATTGACTGGTGATTTGGCCTTCCTGCAGTTGAATGAGCCCAGCGGGGTTGTAAGCGATGGAATCCGCGTCATCTGAAATAGCGGTATAGACATCGGCCATACCCGGTGCGCGAGCGCTTCCGCCTTGGTCATCAAAGGAGGCCCACGCCAACGGCACCGGAGCCTGGATAATAATAAGGAAGGTCAGTAAGAGAGCGAGAAGTTTCTTCATCTCGCCACCCCCACGGTTCCAGAGAAAGTGCGCCCTTCACCGGTAAGCTTGTAAATATAGGCGCCGCCAGGAACCACATTGCCCTTGTCGTCTTTTCCATCCCAAATGAGCGTGGTGCCGATGCCGCTGTCGCTGCCTGGAGGCGGCAGGGTTCGAACGTGGCGGCCCGCCTTGTCGAAGATTTCTCCAGTGACCGATACATTGTTCGGATTCTCCAGAACAAAATAAACACGGTCATTTAATCCATCATTGTTGGGAGAGAAGAGTCTTGGATACACATTGCCTTGACTGAGACTTAAAGTTGAGGGATTGGCCGAAGCGCGAAGTTGATATCGACCGAGGAAAGAGGACTTGGTTTTGATCGCTTGGGCCGGCAAGTCGAGCGTCCCGCCAATTCTGATCCACGTGACGCCATTGAACCAATACATGGCCAACTGATCGGCCGTAATCGCTTTTGCCTTAAACCCGCTTTGGGTATTTGCGTTCGGAGCTCCCGCTGTGATTTGTCCATTTTCGACGTTGTATCCAACCGCCACGGTGGCTTGAGGTTTGGCAAATGAAAGATCCCCGATGACTTCATTCGTGTCGGACCGGACCAAAGAGAGACGAATGGTGCGAATAATAAGACCGTCGGAGGTCAATGGTTCTTCGTGCAGTTGAATGGTTAAGGGGACGCCATATTTGTTGTGAGCGGAACGCAGCAGATCATTGATGCTCTCCGGGAGAATCACATGGGAAATACCGTCAGCGCTAAGGAAAATAATGTTCACTTCGCGGCTTGAATCGGCAATTAAAGAGTCGTCGGACTCGTTACCGGTCAAGTCAATGGCTCGAACGGTGTAATAATAGGTCCTTCTATTGACCGTGTCGGCAAAGGCCGTTGTCGTCAGCGGGACCGGCGTCAGACGTGTCGCAGACCCCGTCACGATATCTCGGCGATAAATATGATAACCCCTCAGGTCGGTTAGGGTCGTTCCATTGGTGTTATAAAGGACAGGATCCCAGGTGAGTGTGAAGGCATTGCCTGTGGGGTCTAAAAATCCTTTCAGTCCTCCAGGGGTTTGGGGCGCCACAAAATCGACTTGGAGCGGTGTGAATACCACGATGGGAGTTGTCGGGTTGGTTAAGATTCCATCCCCGTTCATGGCTCTGACGCGATAATAATAGGAGGTCTGTTCGGTTAAACCTGTATCGACATAGGCCAAATTGCTTAAAAGAGTAAGAACCGTATAACTCACCCCATCCAAGGATCTTTCCAACCGGTATTGGGTTCCCGCCGCATTCCCTCCGCTCGACCAGGCAAGTGAAACAGACGTAAAGCCAACATTGGTGGTTGAGAAGTTGACTGGCACAGCCGCCAATGAATAGGTTGTGATCGCGGATGTGGGGTCGGAGAAACCATAAGCATTGACTCCGCGTAAGGTTCGGCTAATGGGGGAGTTGGGTGTAAATCCAGATTCTGTGTAAGTTAATAAAGCCGTTTGAGCGATAAGAACGTTGGAAGGATAGGCGTTCAACGTGTAGAAGTTTGCGCCAAGAGTTGCCGACCAGCTCCATTGAATACTGCTCGTCGTTAAAGCGACACCGGTGAAATTGCTCGGTGGAGGGGGGGGCAAGGGAGGCAGTCCGTTAATGAGAACACGCACCTGCTGTCCCGAGGTGGAGGATTTTGTGTCGATGGGAGAATAGAAACCCATATCGTCCACGCTGATGAGACCGACATAATATGTCGTTCCTCCCACCAGACCATTAATCAACATAAAGTCAGGAGTACCGGGTGTGGAAGGTGGCGGTTCTCCATTTACATCTTGGGCAGAATTCCACCAGGTTGTGGTGCTCCCAACGCTATCTGCTGAGAAAGTCGCGATTCGAACAATGTAGTTGGTGGGGGGATGTTTGTCTGTGTAGATGTTGTTGTTTTCGTCAGGAGCCGACCAATGAAGCAACATTTGCCCATCCGCTCCAGGAACTCCTTGGAGGTCCGGAACAACCGCGGGCGGTGTGGTATCAAGGACGGTGAGGGTGATCGTTAACGAGTCAGACGGAGCCGCATAAACGCAAGGCGGCTGCGCCAGGGCAAAGAAACCCCCGGCAAAGGCCAAGCTGGCCAACGCCCATTCACGAACGTGTTTTAAAATGTTCGTGCCCACCTGTTTCATCAAGTGGCAATGCACTCCTGTCGTTTAGACATTTGTCTCCTATGACGTCTGATGACGAATCAATTCACCGCGAACGATTCATATCCGCGTAATTGAATGTCGTTTCACGGTGGTTCCGCCTATGTTGCGAGGCGCAGTCCACCCTGACGTCGAATTCGACCTGTGATGGTTGTGTCTCAGGTCGAGGTCATAAGATCTCCTCTTTCTTCACATGATTCTCATGTTGTCCTTGTCTCCTTTTCCCCTTAGTTCGGTGCGACTGCCGTAAGCGTGAGCGTCACGTTCTGCGCGGTGGAACTGGTGGTTGTGAGCGGCAACCGGAAGCGAAGCCACAGATGCGATTTGGCGGCTGGATCCGGATCTGGAGCGAGCGCGTCCATGTCTTTGAAGCCGTGATCAACTGCAGCGGCCTCGAAGTGATTGGAAACAGCGCCGTTGGTACCGA